>JACDEY010000047.1 GCA_013816105.1 Actinomycetota bacterium | reverse complement strand
ATACCCCACGGCCCATGCCTGCGTCGACGAGAGAACCGAGACGGCGATCAGCACGTTGTCGCCGGCCCCTTCGTTCGGGCTCGGGATCTGAGCCCATTGCGAGCCGTCCCAGTGCAGGACCAGGGTGCGATAGATGTCGCTGCTCCTGCGAGAACCCACGGCCCAGACGTCGGTCGCCGAGCGTGCGCCGACGTCGAGGAGGAAGTTCGACTCCCTGCCGACGTTTGGGCTCGGCACGACCGTCCACGTCGATCCGTCCCAGTGCTCGGCGAGGGTGACCGCCCGCGTCGCCTCCGCGAATCTTCCGACCGCCCAGACGTCGTCCGAAGAGAGTGCGCTCACGCCGTTCAGGCTGTTGTGGCCGGTCCCCGCGCTGGGGCTCGGCACCACGCTCCACGCGGCGCCGTCCCAGCGTTCGGTCAGGGTGAGGTCCACGCCGCCCTGGGTCGCATAGCCGACGGCCCAAACGTCGTCGCTCGCCCGAGCGGCCGTCTCGAGTAGGTAATTGTTGCCGGCCCCGACGCTCGGACTGGGGACGACGCTCCACGCAGATCCGTCCCAGTGCTCGGCCAGCGTTCGTGCCTTCCCGCTCATGTATCGACCGACACTCCAGAGCTCACCGGAGGGCGTGGCGGTGAGCCCGTTCAGGCTGTTGTTCCCGGCCCCCTCGTTTGGGCTCGGGACGACGCTCCAGGCGGCTCCGTTCCACCGCTGCACGAGTGTCTCCTGGCTCCCGAACGCCTCGGGAACGGCCGGTGGATGCGCGGCCCGCGCCGCCGGCTCCGTCCCCGCGGCCGCCGGCCCTTCCGCGAGCATCGGCGGCCCCTGCGTCGACTCCGAGCGCTCCGCGCCGGGAAAGAAGGCGATGAGCTGGATGGGGCCGGCCTTCTTGGCCCCGTTCAAGACCAGGAAGTCCATGAGGCCGTTGCGGTCGAAGTCGAGGGGGTAGGCGCTGTCCCCGGTGCCCTCGGTCGCCTGGGGCACCTCCATGGATGCGTACCCCGCCCCATCGCCGCCGTTCACCAGCATGAGGTCGGGCACGTTCGGCGTTCCGCCCTGGGTCACGTAGAGATCCGGAAGCCCGTCCGCGTTCACGTCCCCGGCCGCGACGGTGGCGGACTCGGTCAGCTCCGTGGCGAAGACCTCCCGGAATCCCCGGTCCATCTGCAGGAGGACCATGAGGGCGTCCGATCTCGCTTCGACCAGGTCCGGCCGTCCGTCCGCGTTGAGATCGGCCAGCTTGGCGTCGTTCAGGTCGTCGAGCTGCTCGAGTCCCATGGAGCGCCCACGTTCCGTGAAGCCGGACCCGTCGTCGTTCCCGTAGATCTGCGGACCGGTCATCTGTCCGCACACGAGGATGTCCTCCCACCCGTCTCCGTCCACGTCGGCGGCCTGGGCGCATTTCGTGCCGGCCTCCTCGTCCACGCCGTACTCGGGCGCATACCGGAAGCCGCTCTCAGAGTTCAGGAACAACCGGTTGGGGGACGGGAGGCCGTCGGCGCGGGAGAAGTCGTTGCCCACGAACAGATCTGGGTACGGGTCGTGGTTCACGTCCACGAACGTCACGTGGCGACCCCGCCCGTAGGGGTCCAGCGGCCCCCAGGACGAGGCGATATTCCGGAAGCCTCCGCCCGGCTCCTGCATCCACATCTCGTTCGCCTTCACCCCCAGGCCGTTCACGCCCCCCGTGCTACAGAACGCGTCGAGCAGGCCGTCCGTGTTCACGTCGGCCGCCGCACAGTTGTGCCGATCGGACCGGGCGAACGTTCCCGGCAGCGCCTCGATGAATTGCCCGTTCCGGTCGTTGAGAAACAACTGGCCGGTCGCCTCGCCGTGCCGGGACAGCAGGAAGTCAGGCCAGCCGTCCTCGTTGAAGTCGGCGACGCTCGCGCTCGTTGTCTCGGTGACCTGCGCGATTCCTGCCTCCTCGGCCATGTCCACGGCGAACACGGAGAAGGGGGACGTCGCGCGCACACGAGACCCAGCCGGCGCGGCGACCAGGACGCTGGCGGCGAGGACGACCAGGCCCATGGACGTTCGCAGCGCCCTCGAAGACCTTCCGCTTGCGGGCATGGTTGCAGACTACTTCGTGTGGTCGGCTCCGGAAGGTCTCGCGAGCCCGTGCCCCGGCCGTCTCGGGCTCCGGTGGTGCGAGGCGGTGCGTGACTCTGTGGGCCGCAGGGTATAGAAATCGAGTAAGCCGACACCTAAGGCCAAGGAGGGCCGAATGAGACAGGAACGGATGCTCAGCTTGATGTTGGCGGCCCCATTGCTCGCGCAGAACGGGGACAACGGGATCGGCGTGGGAGACATCCTCATCTACCTCCTCGTCGGCATCGTCGTGGGCGTGCTGGCCAGGTTCCTGGTCCCCGGCCCCGACCCCATCGGCATCATCGGGACCATCGTGGTCGGCGTCATCGGCGCTGTCGTCGGGGGCTACCTCGCCGGAACGGTGTTCGAGGAGACCGAGGGCGTCGACTGGATCGCCTCGATCGTCGTTGCCGTCCTGGGAGTTCTGCTCCTCCGGTTGGTGATGGGCTCTCGGGGAACCACCCGGCGCTCGATCTGAGCTCGGGAGTTAGGTAGCGCGGGTGGCCTGGCTTCGGACGCTCTTCCCCGTCAGCCGCGCCGGCATGGCGCTGTGGGCGTGGCGCAACCGCCGGGAAATGGGGAACTGGCTCGGCTTCGCGAAGCGAGCCGTTCCCCGCCTCGCGGGTGCGTCGCGGCCCGATCTGATAGCCGAGGCTCGACTTCGAGCGAGCCTGTCCCGAGACCCCCGCACCCGCGGCATCGGGCACCTGGGGGTGCGGGTGGTGGACGGCGAGGCCGTCCTGGAGGGCGGAGTGCCACCGGATGCTCACGTGGCCGTTTACCGGATCGCCGAGAGGACGAAGGGCGTCCGGGCGGTTCGGTGCCGGATCCAGGATCGGGGAAGGAGCCGCCGTTCCCGCGCCCCCGCCGGCCGGGGTCGCCTCCACTGGTAGATTCGGGAGCGATGGAAGAGAACGACGAGTTCCTTCTGACACGCCCTCCCCGGCGGCCCGGACAGGAGCCGACGTCCCGCCTCACGCGTGAGGCCTACGGGCGGATGCGAGAGGAGCTGGAAGGGCTTCGCACGACCGGCAGGGAGCGAATGGGCGAGCGGCTCCTGCGCGCTCGGGAGTTCGGGGACATCCGCGAGAACGCGGAGTACGACGTGGCGAAGAACGAACAGGGCCTGATGGAGGCGCGGATCCGGGTCCTCGAGTACCAGCTCCGCGACCCGGAGATCCTGGAGGCTCCCGCCGGGGACTTCGTCCAGGCGGGCACCGTCGTGACCCTGCGGCCGGTGGACGACGATGACCCCGAGGTCGAGGAGTACCTGATGGCCCACTCCGCCGAGGAGCGCGCGCCCGGATGCCGCACCGTCACCTCCAGCTCCCCGCTCGGCTCGGCGCTCCTCGGACGGAGGGTCGGCGAGCGGGTCACCTACGAGGCTCCTGCCGGGGAGTTCACCTACGAGGTGGTCTCGCTCAAACCGTACCGTTCATGACGGTCGGCGCCTTCGAGGAGCGTCTCGAGCGGCTCCTCTCTTCCGTCGCCAACGGGGCCGTCTCACCCTCCGACGCCACCAGGGAGCTGCGGGACTTGCCGTTCGCGGACCTGGGCTTCGCGAAGGTAGACCATCACCGCGAGCTCCGTCAGGGGAGCTGCGAGATCGTCTTCGCCAGTGGAAAGACCGTCGAAGAGGTCGCCGCGATCGTCCGGCAGATCCTCTCGGGGAACGAGGGCCCGGTCCTCGTCTCGCGCGCGGACGGGGAGCAGATGGATGCGGTCGAGGCGGTTGCCACCGAGAGCGGGCACCCGGTTCTTCGGAGGGAGCGCTCGGGCGCGATCGCCGTGGCGCGAAACTTGCCCGCGCCAGCCGGGGAAGTGCTGGTCGTGACGGGCGGGACGGCGGACCTCGCCGTCGCCGAGGAGGCGGTGCTGACCGCGACCCTCATCGGCGCGGGCGCCGAGCTTATCGCGGATGTGGGGGTTGCGGGCCTGCACCGGGTGGCCGCCATCAGGGACCGCATCTGGTCGGCCGATGTCGTCGTGGCGATCGCCGGCATGGAGGGCGCCCTGGCGAGCGTGGTCGGAGGGCTCGCGAGGGGTCTCGTGATCGCGTGTCCCACGAGCGTGGGCTATGGGGCCAGCTTCGGCGGGCTCGCGGCGCTCCTATCGATGATGAGCTCGTGCGTCCCCGGAGTGGTGTGCGTGGACATCGACGACGGCGTCGGTGCGGGCTACGCGGCCGCGCTCATCGCACGGGCCTCGGCCGGAGCGGCCGGATGACCGTCGTCCTGTACGTCGACGCGATCGGTGGGGCCGCGGGCGACATGCTGCTCGCCGCGCTGCTCGATGCGGGTGCGCCGGAGGCCGCGGTCTCAGAGGCGATCGGATGCGTCGTCCCGGCCGCCAGTATCTCGACGGAGACGGTGGGCAGGGGTGGCCTGCGTGCCACCTTCCTTCGCGTCGCAGGGCTCGAGCCGCTCGGAAGAGCAGGCGGACGGATGCGGGGGATCGGCGAACTGCTCGAGGCGCTCGAGGTCGGGACCGGTCTTCCCACACCCGTCGCGGCGACTGCCCGTTCCATCCTGCATCGGATCGGCGAGGCGGAGGCGCGCGTTCACGGCGGGGGCTCGGGCTCATCGCTGCACGCGCTCGGAGACCCCGACACGCTCGTGGACGTCGTGGGCGTGGCCGCAGCCCTCCATTCGCTGGGCGTCGAACGGATGCTCGTCTCGAGCCTCCCGATGGGGGCCGGCGGAAGCTTGGGCGAGGGACAGGGCGGCCACGCGGTCCCGTCGCCCGCCCCGGCGACCGTGGAGCTCCTCCGCGACTTCGCGGTCCATCCAGGGGGGATGGACGAGACGATTACGCCGACGGCGGCCGCGATCATCGCCACCCTCGGGAAGCCGATCGAGGGCTTCCCAGCCATGACGATCCGCTCGGTTGGCTACGGGGCTGGTGCCCGTGACCCCGCGGAGCGCCCCAACGTCGTTCGCGTGGTGCTGGGCGACGCGGTGGGCGATCGGGGCCCTGAGGATGCGGAAGGCGGCCCGTCGCGACTGCTTTCCGTCCTGGAGGCGAACCTGGACGACCTGTTGCCCGAGCTCGTGGCCGACGCGGTCTCGGCGCTCCTCGCCGCCGGCGCCCTCGACGCATGGACGACGCCGATCCAGATGAAGAAGGGTCGCCCCGGGTGGACGATCTCCGTCATCTGCGAGCCTGGAGCGGAGCCGCGAATAAGCAGGGAGTTGTTCCTGACGACGTCCACCTTCGGCGTTCGAAGCCATCTCGTGACCCGTCGCGAGCTCTCTCGGCGCATCGCGACCGTGCGGCTCGAGGGTGGAGTCGTCCGCGTGAAGATCGGTACCCTCGGCGACAGTGTGGTGAGCGCCACGCCCGAGCACGACGATGTGGCCGCGGTGGCCGCGAACACGGGGCGGCCCGTCCGCGCCGTCTACGAGGAGGCCGCGGCCGCTGCCCGGGCGCTGATCCTGGACGGGGCGACGCCGTGAACGACCCGCGGCCGGGCGTGCTCCTCGGGCGTCTCCACCGGCGGATTCGCGGCTACGGAGCTCGCCGCGTAGTGGTGGCGCTCTCGGGGGGCGTCGACTCTTCGCTGGTCCTCGCCGTATCCGCGCGGGCACTCGGGAAGGGGGCCGTCACCGCGATCACCGCCATCTCGCCGAGCTACCCACGGGGAGAGCTCGAGGTCGCTCGCGACGTGAGCGCCTGGGCCGGCACGACCCACCGAACCGTCGAAACGGCAGAGGTGGGGAAGGAGGCATACGCGCGCAACGACGCGCTGCGATGCTTCCACTGCAAGATGGAGCTGTATTCGACCCTGAGACGTATCGCCGAGGAGTGCACAGCCGGGTCCGGCCCCGCGGCTGTCGTGCTCGCGGGAGCGAACGCCGACGACCCCGCCGACATGCGGCCGGGCCTGCGAGCCGCGGAACGGCACGGGGTTCGCAATCCGCTGCTCGAGGAGGGGATGGGAAAGGACGTCCTTCGTTCGCTGGCGCGCTCCATCGGCTTGCCGGTCGCCGACAAGCCCGCACTCGCCTGCCTTTCCTCCCGCGTCGCGTACGGAGTGCGCATCACGCCGGAGCTCCTCGAGCGGATCGACAGCGCCGAGCGAGCGCTTCGAGTGCTCGGCTTCGACACGGTCCGGATACGCCACCGGGGCGAGCGGGCGTCCATCGAGGTGCCTGCGGCGGACCTTGCCCGCCTGCGGGCCCATCCCGCGTTGGGCGGGTTCCTCGACGAGGTTCGAGGCCTCGGATGGTCACGTGTGGAGATCGATCCGCGAGGGTACCGACCGGGGAGCCTGAACGAGGAGCTTCTGCCCGTCTCCGGCCCCGAGCGCTAGCTACTGCGACCTGCGTTCGGAAGCTTCCTTCGCAAGGAACTTCGCGATGCGCGTGATTAGCTTCACAGGGACGGGCTGGGAGAGCGGGAAGCGGATCGTGCCCTTGTTGATCTTGTCCGTGTACGGTGCGAGCTCGTCCTTGAACGCCTCTACGAGTTGATCGGTGGCGGGATAGAGCGAGTAGTGCTGCTTCCACCCGGCGAAGTAGAGCACCGAACCACCGTGCAGTTTGTACGCGGGGATCTGGTAACTGATGGCTTCCTCGGCGCCGGGCACGGCCTTGCGGATGGTGCTGCGGACACGCTGCAGGATCGCCTGCACGTCTTCGGGGTACGTCGCGATGTACTCGTCTACGGACTTGAAGTCGGTCTTGGCCATCGTGTCCTCGATTCCCGTGCCGCGATCCTAACAATCGTCCTGAAGTCAGGTCGTAGTAGTCAGCCCCGGACCCCCGTCACGCGTCCTCGCCGAAACGCAGGAGGATCAGGGACTGAGCGACCAGGTTAAGCGCCGGGCCCCGCACCAGCCGCGGCGGCCCCGGCCGGGCGGTGTTCAGCATCTCCTTCCACATCCCCGGACCCTCGACTGGCGGCAGGACGAAGTACCTGGACTGCGCGCCGCCATTCAGCAGGAGCAGCATCGTGTCGCCGTAGATGGGGCGCCCTCGCTCGTTGACCTCGTCCGTGGCCCGCCCGTCGATGAGCATCCCGAGCACGTGGTTGTGAGCCGCGGACCAATCCTCCGGGGTCATC
>JACDEY010000248.1 GCA_013816105.1 Actinomycetota bacterium | reverse complement strand
GCTCGGGGAGGTCGCCCTTGAGGCCTCATCGAGGGAGGACGTGCGCGCGGTCGTGTTGTGGGGGGGAGAGAAGGTCTTTGCGGCCGGCGCCGACGTGAAGATGATGGCGCCGATGTCCCCATGGGAGGTCAAGCCGATGATCACCCGGCTGCAGGACGTGTTCTCCATCGTGGAGGCGATCCCAAAGGTCACTATTGCGGCCGTCAGCGGGTACGCCCTCGGCGGTGGATGCGAGCTGGCCATGTGCGCCGACTTTCGCTATGCCGCGGAGGACGCGAGGTTCGGGCAGCCGGAGATCCTCCTGGGCATCATCCCGGGCGCGGGAGGTACCCAGCGACTGCCTCGACTGGTGGGCCCCGCCAGGGCAAAGGACATGATCTACACGGGCCGCTTCGTCTCGGCGGAGGAAGCGATGCAGATGGGGCTCGTCGATCGTGTCCTCGCGACGGATGAGGTCTATGGCCAGGCGGTCGAGGCCGCCCGCCGGTTCGCCGGCGGCCCCACCGCTGCCCTTCGCGCCGCGAAGATGGCCGTCGACTCGGGCGCTCGAGGGGACGTGCGCTCCGGCCTGGTCCTGGAACGCGAGGTCTTCGCGGATCTCTTCTCGACGGAGGATCAGAAGGAGGGGATGAGGTCGTTCCTCGAGCGCGGTCCCGGAAAGGCGACCTTCTCGGGGCGATGACTCGCATAAGCCGCCTCGGAACCGGGGCTGAAGCGGTCGAAGGCATCGGAGGCTCGTAAGGCTCCCGGCCAATCCATTGGCCCAGTGAAGCCCGTATAGCCCATTGGAAGGTTGTTGGCCTGCTGGAGCGCAGCCTGTACACTGCGCGCCAACGCGGAGAGGGAAAGGGGGTTTGCTTCAGCAAGAATCCGGAGCCCGTGCCGGCCCGACGGCCGGAAAGCAAGGGTCGCTACGGCCGGAGATCGGCCCCATACCTCGAATCGGAGGAGACACATGGTACGAAGCGCAAGGAAGACCCCCGTCTGGATCGCCCTGATCCTGGCGTTGGGGCTGGTCGCCGCCGCGTGCGGTGGCGACGACGGCGGCGACACTACCCCTCCGGGCGAGTCGCCCGACCAGGCTGTCGGCGGGGACTTCTCCATTTCCATCTGCGAGCCCGAGTTCCTGGTCCCGCAGAACGACAACGAGACCTGCGGTGGCCAGGTCCTGCAATCGTTGTTCACCCCGCTCGTCCAGTACGACGTCGAGACGTCCGAGCCCGCCAACGTGGTGGCCTCCGACATCTCCTCTGACGACCAGACCACGTGGACCATCACGCTGAACGACGGATGGACCTTCCACGACGCGTCCCCAGTGAACGCGCAGTCCTTCGTGGACGCGTGGAACTGGGCGGCGAACGCCTCGAACGCGGCGGGGAACAACTACTTCTTCGCCAACATCGAGGGCTACGACGAGCTGAACCCGACCGAGGGCGACGCCGATCCCGAGGCCACGCTCAGCGGCCTCGAGGTGGTGGACGACCTGACCTTCACGGCGACGCTCACCGCCCCGTTCAGCCAGTTCCCGCTGACGGTCGGCTACAACGCGTTCTACCCGCTCCCGCCCGCGTTCTTCGAGGACCCGGAGGGCTTCAACGAGGCCCCGATCGGGAACGGGCCCTACATGATGGACGGGGTCTGGGAGCACGACCAGTTCGTCAAGGTGACGAAGTTCCCCGACTACGCCGGGACGCCCGGGAACGCGGACAACATCGAGTTCCGCATCTACGCGGACGTGGATGTTGCCTACACGGACGTGCAGGCCGGCAACCTGGACATCGCCGACGTGCCGGACGCCCAGATCGAGCAGGGCCGGACGGAGTTCGGTGACGCCTTCATCGAGTCGCCGAGCTCGATATTCCAGTACATCGGGTTCCCGCTGGACGACGAGCGCTTCCAGAGCCCGGAGCTCCGTCAGGCGTTCTCGCTGGCGATCGACCGTGAGGCGGTGATCGAGGCGGTGTTCTTCAACACAAGGATTCCCGCCCGCTCGCTGATCTCGCCGGTTGTCGCCGGGTCCCGTGAGGACGCGTGCCAGTACTGCACCTTCGACCCCGAGCTCGCGGCTCAGAAGCTCGAGGAGGCCGGCGGCTGGGAGGGCCCGCTGAAGTTCTGGTTCAACAACGACGGGGGGCACGAGACCTGGGTCGAGGCCGTCTCGAACATGTGGCGCCAGAACCTGGGGATCCAGGAGATCCAGTTCGAGTCGAGCGAGTTCGCCGACTACCTTGGGAGCCTGGACGCAGGGGAGGTCGACGGGGTGTTCCGTCTCGGGTGGGTCATGGACTACCCGAGCCCGCAGAACTACCTGGAGCCCCTGCACGCGTGCGAGGGGTCATCGAACAACACGGGCTATTGCAACGAGGAGGTCGACTCCTTGATCGCCGACGGCAACGCGGCCGCCAGCATCGACGAGGGCCTCGACAGCTACCTGGCTGCCGAGGACCTCATCCTCGAGGACATGCCGATCATCCCGACCTGGTTCGGGTTGAACCAGTCCGTCCACTCGGACCGGATCACCAATGTCCAGATCGATGCCTTCAGCTTCATCCGCGCCCCCGAGGTGCAGGTCGTGGCGTCGGAGTAGAGAGGCACTCGGCAGAGCCGATGGGGTAGTACCCGGGAGCGGTCGGCCAGGGCCGGCCGCTCCCGCCTTCGGGGAGGACGACATGGGGCGGTAC
>JACDEY010000247.1 GCA_013816105.1 Actinomycetota bacterium | reverse complement strand
AGTCCCGCTTCCCCGGCCCCGTCCCTCGGCCGCGCCACGCTTGCCGATACCATCCCGAACCTCCTCTCTCCCTTTCCCTTTCCCTTTCCCGCTCTTGAATGACGACGCGGTTCCCCCTCCCATTGCGGAATCCGCCCGATGCAATAAGTTCGTCCCCACGAGCGTCAAAGAAGGAGCGAGCCGTGAGGAGGCGCGCGGGATGCAGGTCGTGGGGAGGGATGATGCATCGAGCTTCCAGGACATCGCCCGGGATCACCTTCCTCGCCTGTACGCGCTGGCCAGGCGACTCTCCGGCGCCGACGCCGAAGACCTGGTTCAGGAATGCCTGATGCGAGGGTATCGAGCGTTCGCCTCGCTCCATAAGACCGAGGCCGCGGGCGCCTGGCTGTCCGCCATCCTGGTGAATTGTCACCGGGACCAGGTGCGTAAGGATGCCCGGTCGGTACGCGAGGTGAGCCTGGAGGAGATCGACGACTTCTCGCTCTACAGGCACATCGCGGAGGAGGACCCGTTCCCGTACTCCGACAGCCTCCACGCCGACTTCCTCGGCCTGTTCGACGCGGAGGACGTGCACCGGGTCCTTGACGCTCTCCCCGCGCTGTATCGGACCCCATTGGTGCTCCGCTACATGGAAGGATATTCAACCAAGGAGATCGCCCGGATGCTGAGCGCTCCGCTCGGGACGGTGCTGGCCCGGCTCCATCGAGGCCGCAAGCTCTTCGAGAAGACGCTGTGGGACTACGCGGAGGGTAACGGCCTCCTCGAGAAGGAAGGGGTGCCGTGATCACCTGCGCCGAGGCCGTTAAGCAACTCTGGAGCTACCTCGACCAAACCCTCGACCGTGCGGAGCGCGAAGGAGTACGGGAGCACCTCAGCTTCTGCCGGACGTGCTGCGGAGAAGTCGAGTTCGCTCAAGAGCTGCAGAAGTTCATGTCCTCTCAGCGAAGTGACGAGATTCCCTCCGACGTAAGAATCCGCCTCGAGAGCCTCCTTGAAGAAATGAAGGAGCGGTAGCAGATGGCCCAGGATCTGCTGCACCAACACGAGATCCAGGAGGTGGTTCGACGGGCCTACTCCGCGCTGCCCTCCGGAGGCGGCCGGGCGGTCGTCGAGAAGCTGTACTCGCCGGAGGAGCTCTCCGGGATACCTGCCGGTGCCATCGACTGGGCCCTCGGCGTGGGGAACCCGGTCAGGTTCGCCGGTCTGGATGTGGGCGAGGTGGTGCTCGACGTGGGCTCTGGTGGCGGGATCGACACAATCCTGGCAGCCCGCGCGATCGGGCCGACCGGAAGGGCGATCGGGATCGACCTGCTCCAAGAGATGTGCGAACGAGCCATGGCACACGCACGAGAAGCCGGCGTCGCGGGATGGACGGAGTTCCGCCGGGCCGAGATGGAGGCCATCTCCCTTGCGGATGAGAGCGTTGACGTGGTGATCTCGAACGGGGTTATCAACCTCTCGGCCCGGAAGGGCCGGGCCCTCGCCGAGATCCACCGAGTGCTGAAGCCGGGCGGGCGCCTCTGTGTCGCCGACCTCGTGGTCGACGACGACCTCCCGCCGGAGGTCCTGACCAGCGACTCTGCGTGGGCTGGTTGACTGTCCGGAGCCCTGGCGGAGCGTGTCTTCGCCAAGAAGCTGGAAAAGGCGGGTTTCACCGAGTTCGATTTCTCCGGACGACGGGCGTTCGGCATCGACGATTGCGCGCTCTTCCCATTGTTCACCCCCGAGGTCGTGGGTCTCATGCGGCGGCTGATCCCCTCGGAGCGGCAGAGCTGCGTCGCCGCTTCACTCATCGTCAGGGCAAGCAAGGGGGGAATCAGGGACTAGGCTCGGGAGGCGGGGGCGGCCAGGGCGTGTCAGTGAGCGGCTTGGAGAACGAGTGCGCCGTGTTTCGCCACTCTTCCCGCTCGTAGAAGCGGTGGGCGTCGGTCCGCCAGGTCGCGGACTCCAGGGTGATGCCCCAGCAGCCGCGCTCCCGGCTGACCTCTTCCGCCCGGGCCAGGAGCGCCGCGCCGACTCTCCGTCCGCGGGCCCGCTCCAGGACGATCAGGTCCGGGATCCACGCCTGGGGCGTGGCGAAGTTCAGGCGCTGCCGGAACTCCACGTCCACGAAGCCCACGATCTCCCCCTCCAACTCGGCCAGCAGGGCGATGGCGTCCGGCCGGGAGAGGTATGACTCGAACCGCGCGGCGTGCTCGGCTTCGCCCTCCGAGCCGCGGACATCCGGCCGACCCAGCTCGGCCAGGAGCGACTCGACAGCGGGCCAGTCGGCCGGAACCGCTTCCCGAACTCGGATCTGGTGCGTCATCGAGCCCATGATGGCATGGGCCCGATGCCGGCTGCTGGGAGGCGCCTTCGCCATCAGTAGAGTCTTTCCATGACGATCGTGGATGACTTCGATGCATTCCTGATCGACCTCGATGGGGTGGTCTATGTCGGCGAGACCCCCATCCCGGGGGCCGGCGACGCGGTCCGAGCGCTGCGAGCGCTCGACAAGCACCTGCTGTTCTTGACCAACGACCCTCGGAGCTCTCGCGAGGAGTATGTGGCCAAGCTCCGTCGATTGGGGGTGGATGTCCAGTGGTCGGAGATCCTTACGTCGGGGGCGGCCACCGCCGCTTACCTGGCCCGGCACGAGGAGACAATCAACCGTTCGGCCTTCGTGATCGGAACCCCGGCGCTCAAGAGGG
>JACDEY010000246.1 GCA_013816105.1 Actinomycetota bacterium | reverse complement strand
CCCGGCGAAGACCTCGTCCCCGCCATCGCCCGTCAGGGCCACCGTGACGTGTTCCCGAGCCGCCCGAGCGATCAGGTACGTCGGCAGCGCGGACGAGTCGGCGAACGGCTGGTCCACGTGCCAGAGGATCCGTTCGATGAGGTCCGTGGCGTTCGCCTTCACCGTGATCTCGGTGTGCTCGGTTCCGAACCGGCGCGCCACCATGGCTGCGAACCGCCGTTCGTCGAACGAGGCGTCGTCACCGATCCCCACCGTGAACGTTCGGATGGACGACCCGAGGGAGCTCATCAGCCCCACGATCGCCGACGAGTCGATCCCGCCGCTCAGCAGGACGCCGAGCGGAACGTCGGCGATCAGGCGGCGCTCGACGGCGGCCCGGAGCAGCGCGCGGGCCGTATCCTCCGCTTCGGACCAGCCGATCCGCCGGGCCTCGTCCTCAGAGGTGAAGCGCAGTTCCCAGTAGGGGCGGGGCCCCACGAGCCGATCGTGCTCCAGGATCAGGACGGATGCAGGAGGGAGCTGGCTGATGCCCGGGTGCATCGTCCCGGGCCAGGGCACGTATCCGAAGGCGAGTAGCTCCGGCAGCCGCTCCCAGTCGACCGCATCGTCGACCCACGGACAGAGCCGCAGGGCCTTGATCTCGGACGCGAACGTCAGCCTGCGCCCGTCCCAGGCGTAGTACAGCGGCTTCTTGCCAGCCCGATCCCGCGCGAGGACGAGCCGACGCCGACGTCCATCCCATAGCGCGAAGGCGAACATCCCATCGAGGTGGGCAACGAAGTCGTCCCCGTAGACCTCGTAGGCGTGGACGATAACCTCCGTGTCGGACCGGGTTCGGAACGTGTGTCCTCGAGCCTCGAGGTCTCGACGGAGCTCTCGGAAGTTGTAGATCTCCCCGTTGAAGACGACGAGGATCGAGCCATCCTCGTTGGCGAGCGGCTGCGCCGCCTCGTCACTCAGGTCGATGATGGCCAGGCGGCGATGCCCCAACACCACGGTGGGGGCACTGGCCTCCGCCGACAGGACGCGAACGGCGGCGCCATCGGGGCCACGGTGGGATAGCAGATCGGTCATCCGCCGCACGAGCATCTCGTCGGCCGGACGTCCGTCGAGATCAGCGTAGCCCGCGACCCCGCACATCTACTTCATGGAGTGCGTCGCGACCCTCACCCCCGCTCACCTCCGTCGCGCGGCCGCATAGATGGCCCTGAACAGAGCCCTGTTCGAGAACCCGTGTGATGCGAGCGCTCGCTCAAACGTCAGCCACGCGGGCATGAAGGCCATGGGCGTCGTCGTCATCGAGGCCTGCGTAGAGGGGCTTCAGACATGAGAGGTTGCAGTGCATCAGGTCCCGGACCTCGAACCCTGCCTCGGTCAGGCTCTCGATCAGCGCCTCCTCCGTAAGCCCGAAATCGTAGAATCGCTCGGACACCCGAGCCGCCCAGGGCCGCGCCCAGCGCTTCCAGAGGGGATCGCCGTGATGGCCCTCCGCGAAGTGAGCCGAGTCCACAGTGAGCCAGAGCAACGCTCCGGGCTTCAATACATGTCGAATCGCCGAGAGAAGCTCAACGGGTCGTGCGACGTGCTCCAGAACCTGAGTACAGATTCCGATATCGAAACTCTCTGCCTGGAAATGTTCGGCAAGCTCGTACCCGCTCACCGCGCGCAGCTCCACGGAGAGGCCGAGACTCCGCGCCTTCTCCACTGCCTCCGCATCCGAATCCACTGCCACAACTCGCATGGGGAGGTTCTCGAGCGGTATGCCCTTCCAAAGGTCCAAAGGTCCAGAGGTCCTGGACCAACCGCGCCGATGTCGATAATCGAGGTCGGCGTATCGATGGCCAACAGATCCCGCTGGATCAAGGCCTTGCCTGTGTTGCCCGTCCAGCGCATCACTTCGCTAGCGTTCCCCAGGGTCACCTCACCTCCCGGTACGTGTCGAGCGTCCGTTCGATCATGGTCTCCATCGGGAAGATCGTCCGGGCGCGCTCGCGTGCCTGTGCGCCTAAGCGCTTCCTGAGGCCATCATCGCGGGCCAGTTTCACCAGGGCGTCGGACAATCCCTCCACGATCTCCGGAGCCACGAGATACCCCGTCTCGCCGTCGACAACGATCTCCGGCAATGAATCAATCGCCGTGGCCACGACCGGCCTGCCGGCCGCCATCGCCTCCAGAGCAGCGAGCCCGAATCCTTCGCCAAAGCCCGGGAGAGAAGGGAATACGACGATGTCGCACGTATTCATGAACGAACGCACATCGTCGACGTGGCCGAGAAGTCTCGCAACCCCAGGAGGCTGTTCGTTCTTCACTCGCACCTCCAACTGGCCGCGGAGCGGACCGTCGCCGGCCACCAGAAGCTTCAGCCCGTCCACCTCGGACCGAGCAAGCGCGAAGGCGTCCAGCAGGAAGTCGTGACCCTTGAACGGGATGAGACGAGACGCGACCCCCACCGCGATGTCGGTGGCTCCGACACCGAGATCTTTTCTTGCGGACGAACGAGCGTCTTCGGACAACGCCCAACCGTCAACATCGATGCCGTAGTGGATCACCCGAACCGATCCGCGCCGAGCCAGGTTGAGCTTCTCGACGAAGCCCGCCACGTGCTCGGAGATCGCGATCGTCCGGCGAGCGAGGCTCCCCGCCACTCGCGCCGCGGATCGGTACGGCTCGCGGCTGTAGAAAGGGTTGGCGC
>JACDEY010000245.1 GCA_013816105.1 Actinomycetota bacterium | reverse complement strand
CGCCGAGGCAGCGCGTGCGGCGGGTCTCCGCTTCGACTGGCAGGTACGGCGGTACCGCGACCAGGCGCGGCGTCTCACGCTCGCCGACCTCTCCGAACTCCTGGAGCGGGTCGTGGACGCCGATCGTGCCTTGAAGGGGGGCGTGCAGGGGGAGGTCTTGCTCCCAATGCTCGTCGCCGCAATGGCGGGTGAGCATGGCGTCGCGATGGACACCCCCGTGCGCGTGAGCCGCTGAGGAAGAACCGCCTCGATCGGAGGGGTGTTTCTAGGACCGACCGGCGGCCACGGCGCGGGCCAGCCTCGACTTGCGACGTGCGGCCGTCCGCTTGTGGATCACGCCCTTGGAAGCCGCGCGGTCGAGCGCCCGGCTGGCATCCCGGAGCGGGGACTGAGCCGAATCGCCGTTCTCGTCCCCGACCGCCCCGCGGACCTTCTTCGCGGAGGTCTTGAGCGCGGACCGGACCGACTTGTTTCGAACGTTGGCGGCGTCGTTCTGCCGGTTTCGTTTGATCTGAGATTTGATGTTCGCCACGGCGGCCGAGTCTACCAGCAGGTTCGCGTACGCTAGCCAGCCGAATGGACCTCTCCCTCATCCGCAACTTCTGCATCGTCGCCCATATCGACCACGGGAAGTCGACCCTGGCGGATCGCTTCCTCGATCTCACGCACGCCGTCGCCGAGCGGGAGATGCGCGAGCAGTACCTGGATCGGATGGACCTGGAGCGCGAGCGCGGCATCACGATAAAGGCTCAGGCGGTGCGGCTTCGGTACCGGCCGCGCGGCGTGGAGTACGAGCTGAACCTCATCGACACGCCGGGCCACGTCGACTTCACGTACGAGGTCTCGCGGAGTCTCGCCGCATGCGAGGGCGCCATCCTGCTGGTGGACGCGGCGCAGGGGATCGAGGCGCAGAGCCTCGCGAACTTCCATCTGGCGGAGGAGGCCGGCCTGACGATCGTTCCAGCGGTGAACAAGATCGACCTGCCCTCCGCGAACCCCGACCGGGCCGTGGAAGAGCTCGCGGAGCTGGTCGGGTGCGAGCCGCGGGAGGTGCTTCGTGTTTCGGCGAAGTCGGGCGAGGGCGTCCCCGATCTGCTGGAAGCGGTGGTGACGCGCGTGCCGCCTCCGGCCGGAGATCGGGGGGCGCCGTTGCGTGCGTTGATCTTCGACTCCACCTACGACTCGTACCGGGGCGTCGTGGCGTACCTGCGGGTGTTCGACGGTCAGATTCCGGGCCGCCAGCGGATCGTGTTCATGTCGAACGGACACGTCTCCGAGGCGGAAGAGGTGGGCGTCTTCGCCCCCGATCCCATCCCCACGCCGGTGCTCGCGGCTGGCGACGTCGGGTATCTCATCACGGGCGTAAAGGACGTTCGCTCCGCAAAGGTGGGAGACACCGTCACCCTCGCGGGCCGCAGAGCCGAGAAGGCTCTGACCGGCTACCGCGAGCCCAAGCCGATGGTGTGGAGCGGTCTGTATCCGGGGGAGGGCGGAGACTACGCGCTCCTGCGCGACGCTCTCGACCGGATGAAGCTATCGGACGCCGCGCTCGTGTACGAGCCGGAGTCATCGCTCGCGCTCGGCTTCGGCTATCGCTGTGGCTTCCTCGGGCTTCTGCACATGGAGATCGTGCGGGAGCGGCTGGAGCGTGAGCACGGCCTGGAGCTCATATCCACCGCGCCAACGGTGGAGGTCCTGGTGCGACGGGGCGAGAACGTCCTCACGGTCCACAACCCGTCCGAGATGCCGCCCGCCGGTACGTACGACTGGGTCGAGGAGCCCTACGTGCTGGCCACCGTGGTGACTCCGTCCTCCTATCTGGGGCCGGTCATGGAGCTCTGTCAGCACCGGCGCGGAGAGCTCCAGGACATGCGGTACCTGTCGCCCGAGCGAGCCGAGGTTCACTACCTCCTGCCGCTCGGAGAGATCATCTTCGACTTCTTCGACCAGCTGAAATCCCGCACCCGCGGCTACGCCTCCCTGGACTACGACCACTGGGGCTACGAGAAGTCGGACCTCGTTCGCGTGGACGTCCTGCTGCAGGGGGAGCCCGTCGACGCCTTCTCCTCGGTCGTGCACAGGGAGAAGGCATACGGGTACGGTCGGGCGATGGCGGCCCGCCTTCGCGAGCTCATACCGCGACAGCTCTTCGAGGTCGCAATCCAGGCGGCGATCGGCAGCCGGGTGATCGCCCGGGAGACCGTGCGAGCGAAGCGCAAGGACGTGCTGGCGAAGTGCTACGGGGGCGACATCACGCGCAAGCGCAAGCTCCTGGAGAAGCAGAAGGAGGGAAAACGCCGGATGCGCCGCGTGGGCCGGGTCGACGTGCCCCAGGAGGCCTTCATCGCGGCGTTACGCGTGGATCAGAAGGTGGGAGGCAAGCCCGCGTGATGCCCTCGGAGAGCGCGAGCCCTTCCACGGCCGGCCTTTACGTCCACGTCCCCTTCTGCTTGACGCGATGCGGCTACTGCGACTTCAACACCTACGAGGGGTTGGATCACCTCTCCGGGCGATACGTCGCGGCGCTCTGTGTCGAGGCGGAACTCGTCGGCGGCGATTGGCAGGAGGAGTCGTTCGTGTCGGTGTTCTTCGGTGGAGGGACTCCCACTACGCTTCCTGCAACCGAGTTGGTCAAGCTTCTTCACGAGTTGCAGGACCGGTTCGTCATCTCCACAGAGGCCGAGGTGACCTCGGAGGCGAACCCGGACACGGTCGACGAGCCGTACCTCGCCGCG
>JACDEY010000046.1 GCA_013816105.1 Actinomycetota bacterium | reverse complement strand
GCCCTGCGACGCGCGGCGACCGTCGGGGCACCCGCCCGGCGGCGCGGGCCTGCGGTTCCACCCGACCGCGGAACGGCCTCCACAAGAGCCGGGGCGCCCGAATCCGGTCGGGCCTCCGGTAAGGGATGCCGGGCTCGGAACGCCCGGACGACCCTGATCGGATCGAGGCCGAGGTACCTGGCGTACTCGGCCAGGAAGGCTTCGGCCCGAGCCCTCGAGCGAAACACGAGGTGCGGACGCTCGCTCTCGAACGCGGCGATGTATCGAACGGGGAGCGAAGCCCCGGTCGCGGCGGCGCGAAGCGCGTCCCCGCGACGCTCGCGCACCCTGCGAAGGGCGTCTCCGAAGGGCCTACCGGAAGGGACGGAGGACACGGGCTCCGATCGTACCGGCTTCCCCTCCGACCGAGACTCCCCTCAGGTGACGCCCCGGTATCTGGCCGTCACCTCGTCGACGAAGGCGGCGAAACGGTCGGCGATGCCGTTGTCCTTGATCCGGACCACGTTCTCGGCGTTCTCGGTCCCGCCCCGCGAACAGTTGTAGCTGCCGGTCAGGACCTCGTCGTCGACGACGATGGCTTTCGCATGCATGTAGTCGTGGACGGAGGTCTTCGAGTACGGAGTCGAATGCTTCCCGGAGAGCCGGGGGGCGGCCGCGTTCCAGGCGTGGATCTTCCAGGCATTCGCGGGCACGGAGGCCCACTGGGCGCGAACCTCCTCCATCTGGGTCCGGTCGTAGGCGCCCGCGAGGTCGAACCTCGCGCGCCCGGCCAGCTCAGCCATCGTTCCCAGGATGGGCCCCGAGGTGAGAACCGGCGTGAGGATGCGCACACGACGCTTCGCCTCGCCGAGGAACTCGGCTACCAGATGGGCGAGCGAGGGGCCCTTCGGTGAGAAGGAGGGCTGCACGGCCGTTCGATCGAGCGTGACGAGCGGGCCCCGGCCGCCGCTCGCCTCGACCTTCTCCCGCTCCCACATCTGCGAGAAGTTGTCCTCGTAGGCCCGGGCGAGCTCCGGGCTGGCGAGCCGCAGGATCACGTTCTCCTCCCGCGAGAACGCGTCGTCCGTCCAGTTGGTGGATCCGGTGAGGACCTCCTCCCCGTCGCGGACCACGTACTTGTGGTGCATGAGGGCGCCGTTGCCCTGGACGCCTCGGGTGGGCACCTCGAGCCCGTCGATCTCCTCGGGGTCGGAGATGGGAGGACGGCGAACGTCCGGATACTCGACCCGCTCCTGGTTGAAGACGACCCGGACGCTCACGCCTCGGGCGCTCGCCGCCTCGAGGGCGTCGGCAACGGCGGCGGCCGCGCCCTCGCGAGCGTTGAAGTCGTAGATGGCGATGTCGAGCGAGCGCCTCGCGGCCGCGATGAAACGGACGATCTCGGTCGCGACCTCGGCGGGAGCCTGGCCACCATCGGAAAGGAACCGCACGTCGACCCCCGTCATGCTGAGATATGACCCGAGGTGGTCGCGCCCAAACGGACCACGGGTGGGCAGCGCGACCGTAAGCTCATAGCACCTACGGTAACGAGGAGGTTCCGATGAACGTGAAGGAGATGGGGAAGGCCGGACTCACGGGGTGGCGCGGTCGGGTCGGCGAGAGGGTCGCCGGGCCGGTCTCCGAGCACACGCCCTTCGGCAGGGACCAGATACTGGCCGTGATCGGGGCGGTATTCTTGGCGCTCTCGATCTACAGCTTCGTCAAGACGATGCGGCGCGTCGTCCAGGCGGGCCGGGGAGAGACCGTCTCGGCCTGAGACCGCGGTCAAAGAGCCCTCTCGTAGCAGGCGCTCATAGGGTCGTCGAGGTGCTCTCCGTAGGGCGCGACGCGTTCGTACCCGGCGGAATAGTAGAGGGCGATCGCCTCGGGCTGCATGAGGCCGGTCTCCAGCCTCGCCGCCCGGTAGCCGAGTTTCCCGGCGGCTTCCTCCAGGCGCGAGAGGATCATCCGTCCGATCCCGCGTCTCCGCGCAGGGGGATCGACGTACATCCGCTTGATGTCGGCGGTGAGCCCCTCGTAGGGCCGGATCCCGCCGCAACCGACCGAGCGGCCGTCGAGGCGGGCCACCACGAACCGCCCGGCCGGCGGTACGAACTCGGCCGGCTCGGGGGGAACGTGGTGGTGGTCTTGGGGACCCGACTCGTCGTACGGGCCGTACCTCTGCTCATCTTCGTACTCGAGGCGCCGGCAGAGTTCCACGGCCTCTGGGTCGTCGAACCTGGCGTCGTCGTGGAGGACGATCTGGCCGGGCGCAGGCCCGGGGCGGAGGTGCTTCTCCAGGGCCACGCTCAGGTCGTGCGACCAGTCCCACCGGTAGGGCTGCACGCGCACGTATCCGGCCGATTCGTAGAGCGCCACGGCCTCGGGCTGGGGGGTCCCGGTCTCGAGCCGGATCGAGCTATACCCGCGATCCCGGGCGGCCGCCTCCAGCCCCTCGAGTATCGCTCGCCCGATGCCGCTGCCGCGGGCGGTCGGATCGACGTACATCCGCTTGATCTCGCCGATCCCCGGGCCCCACCTTCGAAGCCCGCCGCACCCGACGGCCCTCGTCCCGGCGAACGCCACGAGGAAGACCCCGTCCGGGGGATCGAACTGCTCGGGCGTGGGGCGCGACCTCGACCCCGCATGAGCCCTCCCGCCGCGGGCCTCCCGGTACCGCTCCTCGAGCTCCGCGGTGAGGCGCTCGCGCATGGTGGCGGCAACGGGATCGTCGTAGGAGACGGCTTCCAGGGCGATGGGTGAGGACCGCGTTGCCACCCGCCGATTCTACGGATGGGCCGCGGACCGGTAGATTGCGGCCATGGCGAATCCCCGGATATTCGGGATCGTGTTGGCCGGCGGGGAGGGCAAGCGGCTCGCACCGCTCACCGCCGATCGCGCCAAACCGGCCGTGCCGTTCGGGGGCAACTACCGGCTCATCGACTTCGTGCTCTCGAACCTGGTCAACGCCGGCTACCTGAAGATCGCGGTCCTCACGCAGTACAAGAGCCACAGCCTCGACCGTCACGTCACCACGACGTGGCGTTTGTCGCCGCTGCTCGGAAACTACGTCACGCCCGTGCCGGCCCAGATGCGCCGGGGTCCGAGGTGGTTCGCAGGTTCCGCGGACGCGATCTTTCAGAACCTGAACCTCGTCCACGACGAGTCCCCGGAATACGTCTGCGTGTTCGGGGCGGACCACATCTACCGGATGGATCCGCGCCAGATGGTGGAACAGCACGTCGCCTCCGGAGCCGGCGTCACCGTGGCGGCCATTAGGGTCCCCATCTCGCAGGCGGACCAGTTCGGCGTCGTCGAGACGGCGGAGGACGGCAGGCGCATCTCGGCCTTTCGAGAGAAGCCACTGGACCCCGTCGGCCTGGCGGACGCACCGGATCGCGTGTACGCATCCATGGGGAACTACGTCTTCTCGACGAGGACGCTCATCGAGGCAGTCACGGTCGATGCCGCGGAGGAACGCTCGGGCCACGACCTGGGGGGTGACATCATCCCTATGCTCGTTCGCTCGGGAGAGGCCGAGGTGTACGACTTCGCGACGAACGAGGTGCCCGGCTCGACGGATAGGGACCGTGGGTACTGGCGCGACGTGGGGACGCTGGACGCCTACTACGAGGCGAACATGGACCTAGTCTCCGTGCACCCGGTGTTCAACCTCTACAACCCGGAGTGGCCGATCCTGACCTGGAGCGGCCCCCTTCCTCCGGCGAAGTTCGTAATCGAAGAGCCGGGGCGGGTCGGCCACGCCCTCGACTCCATGGTGTGCGCCGGGGCGGTGATCTCCGGCTCCGTCGTCCGCCGGTCGATCATCTCTCCGGGAGTGCACGTGCATTCGTTCGCGGAGGTGGAGCGGTCGGTGCTGATGCACGGCGTTGAGCTCGGGCGGCACTCGGTCGTCCGCAACGCCATAGTCGACAAGAACGTTCGGATCCCCGAGGGGGCTCGCATCGGCGTGGACGCGGACCTCGACCGCACGCGCTTCACGGTCTCGGCGGGCGGCATCGTGGTGATCGGGAAGGGGCAGAAGGTCGAGTAGAGGTGTCAGCCCGTGTCGCGCCGCCTCCGCGCCCGGGCCCCTCCGGCACGGTCGGACTTGGCCTGTTCGACGCTCGCCCTGAGGGCGGCCATGAGGTCTGACACCTTCGGGGGGGAGGGTGCCGGAGCCTCCACGATCTCCGTTGCTCCTCCCTTCGACCGGACCAGTTCGAGGACGCGCTCTCGGTACCGATCCTCGTGGCGGCCCGGGTCCCACGTGGCCGACAGGGCCGCGATGAAGCGCTCCGCCATCTCGACCTCTCGCCGCGGGACGTCCACGGGAGGGGCGATCCGAAGCTCCCGCGGATCGCGAACCTCATCCGCGTAGAACAACGTCTCGAGGACGAGGACGTGGCTCTGCGGGCGGATGGCCGTGAGATATTCCTTCGTCCGGAGCACGAAACGCGCGATGCCGACCTTGCCCGCTCGTTCCATGGCCTGACGGAGGAGCCAGTACGGCCGCTCGCCTCCGGTTCCGGGCTGCGGCGTCACGTAGTAGCTCCGTTCGAAGAACACCGGATCGATCTCGGCGAGGTCGACGAACTCCTCGATCTCGATGGAGTGCGTCTGCTCCGGTGCGATGCCCGCGAGCTCTTCGGCGCTCAGCGTGACGTATCGGTCCGGCGCCACCTCGTACCCCTTGACGACCTCCGCGTGTGGCACCTCGAGCCCCTGGACGCCCCGGGGAGGCGCCGTCTCCGCGGCCGAGCTAGCCTCGTCCGAACCGTTCCCGGAGCGGATCGTCCCCTCATCCTGCGGCGAGGGTGGGCGAGAGCTCGCCGCGTTCTCGTCCGGCTCCACCGTTCGCCGGTGCCGGATTCGCCTGCCGGTCTCCCCCTGAATCTCACGGAAACGGATGTCCTTGGGCGAGGTGGCGCTGTACACCTTCACCGGGATGTTGACGAGCCCGAAGCTCAAAGAGCCCCGCCAGACCGCCTGTGGCATCTGTTCTTCCTCCCTCGTGGCTAGCCTAGACCGAACCCGGTTCAGGAAGCTCCCTGAAACATCATGGTTCTCGTGAAGACGATCTTCGTGCCATCCGGTGACCAGTCCGGGTTCGCGTCGCTGTTCTGATTCTGCGTCAGGTTCCGGACGTTCGAGCCGTCCGACTCCATGACGGCGATGTGAGTGCGCCCGGCCACTACCTGGACGAAGGCGATCATCTTTCCGTCCGGCGACCAGACCGGGTTCGAGCCGGTGAGAGGCAAGTCGGTCAGCTGCTGGACGTCCGTGCCATCGGCGGCCATCACGAAGATCTGCTCGGCCTCCGTGGTGCTGTGGAAGGCGATCCGCGTGCCGTCCGGAGACCAGGCGGGCGCGCGCTCGTTCGCCGGAGTGTCGGTCAACGCGACCGCCTCGCCTCCATCGGCCTCCATGACGTAGATGTCCCCTTCGGCCCCCTGGATCCGCACGAACGCGATCCGGTCGCCGTCCGGGGACCAGGCCGGCATGCGATTGTCGAATCGGTCGTCGGTCAGTTGCGTAGCCTCCCCGCCCTCCGCCGGAATCACGAAGATCTGTGCTCTGCCCTGGACGGTCGTCTCGTAGGCGACGCGGGCCCCGTCCGGAGACCATGCCGGGTGCCGGTCGGGCTCTGGATCCTCGGTGAGCCGGCGGATGCTGGAGCCATCCGCGTTCATCACGAAGATGTCTTGGGCCCCATCTCTTGAGCTCGCGAAGGCGATCTCCGTGCCGTCGGGGGACCAAGAGGCGGCCCCATCGGCCACCTCGCCCTCGGTGAGGAACCGGACGCGCCCTCCGCTGGAGCTCATAACGAGAGTGTTGGCGACGCGGGCGGCCTCGCCCCCAATCGCCGCGTCCTCTGGGCCCGGTGCTGCGGGGCCCTCCTGCCGGTCTCGCAGGGCCGGAAGCCCGAGGAGGATGAAGAGCGCGAGCGCCGTGACCAGAGTGGCGCCGGCGAGCCATGCGCCCCATCGGCGGCCCCGCGACCATCCGTCGCCATCCCGAGTGGCCGCTACCGCGATCGGGGAGGCGAGAGCGGAGCCCGGGAGCCCGGCCCCCCGAGCGGCGGCCAGGAAGGCGCCACAGGTCGGGTACCGATCCTCCTTCGCTTTGGCGATGGCGGTTCCCACGATCGCGTCGAGGTCGACGGGAAGGTCGCGTCGAAGTCCACTCAGCGGAGGAGGCGTCTCGGACAGGTGCGCGTAGGCCGCGGCGATGACGGTGTCCTTCTCGAACGGAGGCCGGCCGGTGAGGCAGCTGTAGAGCACGCAGCCAAGCGAGTAGATGTCCGTACGCCCGTCGACGGGCTCTCCGCGGATCTGTTCGGGTGCCATGTAATGGGGGCTTCCGACCACCTGCCCCGCCTGGGTGATGTCCGATGGTGAACTCATCGCGCGACTGAGGCCGAAGTCGGTCAGGTACACGTGCTCCGGAGCATCCGGCCGTTGACCCGCCGTCAGCAGGATGTTGGCGGGCTTGACGTCCCGGTGGATCAGCCCCCGGGCGTGTGCGGCGTCCAGGGCGCGGGCCACCTGCTCCAGGATGTCCAGCGCCCTCTCCGGCGAAAGGGGTCCGTCCCGTTCGATTAGGGCGCCCAGGTCCGTTCCGTCCACGTAGCGCATCGCGATGTAGAGGGCGCCACCGGCCTTCCCGGCCTCATAGATCGGCACGATGTTGGGGTGATCGATCGCCGCCGCCATTCGTGACTCGCGGACGAACCGCCGGCGGAACGCCTCGTCGTTCGCGAGCGGCGGGGCAAGGATCTTCAGGGCGACCCGGCGCCCGAGCGCCTCGTCGATGGCGCCGTAGACGACGCCCATGCCCCCGCGACCCAGTACCGACTCGATGCGGTATCCGGCGAGGGCCGAGTTCAGCCGGGGATCGGTGCTCATCGGCAACTACATTCCCAGTTCCGGTCCGGGGCAATGGGATTCTCTCGGATGAGAGGAAGGCGGAGGATGCAACCGCGAATCGAGGTGGCCGTTGTCGGGCACGTGGAGTGGGTCCGGTTCGCCCGCGTCGCCAGGGTTCCGCGGCCAGGGCAGATCGTGCATGCGAGCGAGACGTGGGAGGAACCGGCGGGCGGCGGCGCGGTGGCGGCCGTTCAGCTGGCCAAGCTGGGTGGCGCGGCCACCCTGTTCACGGCCCTCGGCGATGACCCTCTCGGCCATCGGGCCCGCCGCGAGCTCACGGAGCTCGGGGTTCGGATGCAGGCCGTCTTCCGCCCAACGCCACAGCGCCGGGCGTTCAGCTTCGTGGACGATCGCGGGGAGCGGACCATCACCACGCTCGGCGAGCGGCTGGGTCCCAGCCGCGATGACCCGCTCGCCTGGGATGTCCTGGACGAGGCCGCTGCCGTCTACTTCACCGCCGGCGACGAGGGCGCGCTTCGGGCCGCG
>JACDEY010000045.1 GCA_013816105.1 Actinomycetota bacterium | reverse complement strand
GCCCTTGAGATCACCTAGGAACCGCTCGGCCAGCTTCGCCCCGGCCTCGACGAAGGCCGCCGGAGACGCCCCGATCCGGGTCTCGGCCCGGGCTCTCCGCCCGGCCGTGACCGCCCCCCGGAACAACCTGGAGAACACCGGCCCGATGGCTCCCTCGGCGCTCGCCCGACGATAGGCCTGCCGGACCTGCGTTAGGATCTGGGGCTCCCCAAGCACCATCGAGTCGATACCGGAGGCCACGGCGAACAGATGCTCCGCCGCATCGTGCTCATAGTGGGAGTACAGGGGGTCGGCGAATTCCTCGGACGGGACCGCCCGGGAGTGGGACAGGAATCGCTTGAGGTCCAAGAACCCGGCGCGATAGGTGGTCACCTCGGCAAAGACCTCGACCCGATTGCAGGTGGAGAGGATCACGGACTCCTTCACGGACTCCAGCTCCATGAGGCTCCGGTAGGCCTTCGGATACTCGTCCGTCCCGAACGAAAGCCGCTCGAGGAGCTCGACCGGGGCCCGGCGATAGGAGACGCCAAGCGCCAGCACTGACATCAGGCATCCCCTCTGTGCGTCACCCTCAAGAGACTACGGGAGGGGGCCAGGTCGAACGCCGCCCGGCCTCCCTTCACCGCGGCCAGCGCAGCCTTGCATTGCTCGTAGTAGGCCGCCTCTCCTGGAACCCGAACGGTGCAGTTGGCGCTGGCGCGGCCCGGCGAGCAATTATTGGGACGGGATGCTGCCCAAAGCAGGTGACCGATGACAGAGGCTGCCTTTTCCGCGGATGGCATTCGACACCTTCAACCGCCTGCTAGGTGAAACCATCGAGGAGGTCAGGAGATAGGCGCCCCGGCTAAGCGGGGGCAGGCGCCCTCACAAATCCCCGCACCCGGCATGAAGACTGAGTGGAGGTGAGGGGAGTCGAACCCCTGACCTCTGCCGTGCGAAGGCAGCGCTCTACCACTGAGCTACACCCCCGGTTTGGGCAAGCGTAACAGAGCCCGCGGAGGCCCCCGCCCGGCGCTACGAGCCTGCCGAACCCTCCGGCGGGGCCCGGCCGAGCCGTTCCGCGTGCCCTTCGAGCGCGTCCTGCAACCTCCGCTGAACGATCGAGAGCGACAGGTCGCCGCGAGTCTTCTCGAGGATGCTTCGAGCCGCATCCGTCGAGCGGCGGAGGTTCCTCGTCATCGCGTCCGGATAGTCCACCGTTACGAGCACGTGGAACAGGTCCTCCATCGTCGCGAGGATCCGCTCGGCGCGCTCGATTTCGCCCGAACGCAGCAGATCCAGGACGGCCCGGCGTCCCTCCCCGATCGTCTCGGCCATTCCGTTCAGGAACGCCGGCAGCTCCATTCCCAGCTCGTCGGCGCCGGGAGGTTCCGCTCCGGTGACGAGGGCCTCGGTCAGGCGCGCCTCCGCGTACTCCTTCTGCGCGTCCTGCAGGAACCCCGCGTGATAGACGTCCGGATGGTCTTCGGCGACAGCCGCCTTCCCCTCATCGAGCGCCGCCTTGGCATCGTCCATGAGGCGGTGGGCCTCGACGAGCTCCCCCCGATGGACCGCACGGATGGCGTTGGCCGAGGACCGGACCGCGCGCCGAGCCGCGATGAGCGCTCGATCCCGCGCGGCCGCCTTCCGATCGAAACTCCGATGCACCTCGTCGGAGAAGGAGGCGAGATTCACGTTAGCGAGGGAGCGTGCCGACGCCCGGCCAGGACCGCCGGCCTCAGCGGGCGGCGGCTTCCTCGAAGTCTTCGGTCTCGATCTCCGAGGCCCGGCGGATGATGACGTGGACGTCGTCCTCGACGATGCGGACGCCGCTCTCCGTCAGGTAGGCCTCCGTGAGCAGCTCTTCCACGGCCTTCCTCGGGGCGACGCGCCCGTTGCCGTTCGAGCCATGGCCATTCGACGCGTGGCCGTTCGAGGAGTATCCGCTTCCGGTATGGCCACCTGACCCGTACCCGTTCGTGGCGAACTCGGCGAGCGAGTAGCCGTTGGTCACCGGGTCGGGGCCCTCGATCGCGATCCGGCGCCGGGCCATGGTGACGCGGCGAGCCCTCGCCCGTCGAACCTCGTCCAGGCGGAGCTTGAGGAGGAGCAGTAGATAGAGGAAGAGGACTCCACCGAGGACGGCCGTTGCGTTCAGCATCGGCCGCAGGGGCGGGAACAGCCCGATGATGAGGGTCAGCGCGGTGAGCTCCAGCAGCACAGTGAAAATCACCTTGCGGCGACGGCGCACGCGCTGCCGGTTCCGCTCTCGGGCCCCCATCAGCCGCTCGCCCTTGCGAGGCACCAACACCCAGCGGCCCGGAACCGCCTTGTTCGCTTCGGCCAGCATGCTCATCTTTCGCTCAAACGCCTCGACGCTTGAGTAAGGGGAAGGACCACGTCGAGAGGGAAGAAGGAACGCAGCCCAAATGATGCACAAGATCCCGATCCAAAGCCAACTGAGCACCAGCCCTCCCCCTGCGGTCGGCCCCGGTTCGACCACAATATGTGGGCTGGGTCGGGAGCCTAGCACCCAACATCTGGGGGATCAAAGAACTTCGCAAAAAATCTCGAAAGGAGCAATCCCGGACCCCAGCGTAACGGAATAGTCATCGCGTCGCGCGGCAGCTCAGCGCTGACGTCGATAGTCCCCGCTCTTTCCCCCGGACTTGCTGAGGAGCCGAAGCGGGCCGATCTCGGCGCTCCGGTCGTAGGCCTTCGCGGTGTCGTACAGGCTGAGCGCGGCGATGGCGGCGGCGGTGAGGGCCTCCATCTCGACTCCCGTTCGGTCGTTCGCCTTCACGGATGCCTCGATCCGAATTGTCCCCGAGGGAGCGTCCGGCTCGAGGACGACCTGAGCTCCCGTAAGCGCGATGGGATGGCAGAAGGGCAGCAGGTCCGGGGTCCGCTTCGCGGCGAAGAGCCCCGCGACCTTCGCGGCCTCGAGAGGATCGCCCTTCGCCGTTCCGGCCTGGAGCGCCTCGCACGCCTCGGTGGTCATTCGAATGAAGCATTCAGCCGTCGCCACCCGGGCCGTGACCTCCTTGCCGGAGATCTCGACGAGCCGGGCCGCCGCCTTCTCTGGAGTCGCGGCGGGTTCGCTCACGACTCCTCGTCCAGGGCGCGGAACAGCATGACCCGAACGCGGGAACCCGCCCGGGCCGTCTCCGTCCCCGGCGGCACCATCGCCAGGCCGTTGGCCTTCACGACGGTGCTGAGAAGGTTGGACCCGGATGGTCCGGTGCTCGCGGCGCGCCACTCCCCCCGCTCACGCCAGACGCGGACGCGCGCGAACTGCATCTTGGCCGGAGGCCCCGAGATGTCGCTCTCGACGACGGCCCGGATCTCGGGCCGGAACAGGTCTCGACGCCCCATCATCTTCAACACGGCCGGACGGATGAAGACCTCGAAGGAGACGAACACCGAGACGGGGTTGCCCGGTAGGCCGAAATAAGGCGTCCCCTCCACCATCCCGAAGGCCTGCGGCATCCCCGGCTGCATCGCCACCTTGTAGAAGTCGACCTCCCGCTCGCGGAAGGCGAGCTTCACGACATCTCGCTCTCCGACCGAGACGCCCCCCGAGGAGATGAAGCAGTCCGCCCTCGACGTGAGCCCGAGCACCTCGTCGCGAAGGACGTCGACGTCGTCCTTGACGACGCCGCCCAGGTAGGGCGCCGCGCCCGCATCCCTGAGCGCGCCGAACAGCGTGTAGGAGTTGGCGTCTCGCACCATCCCGAAGGGGGCCGGCCGGCCGGGCTCGACGAGCTCGTCGCCCGTCGAGAGCACCGCCACGCGAACTCGGGGGTGGACCAGGATCGAAGCGTGACCCGAGCTGGCCAGCATCCCGAGCTCGGGGGCGGAGACCCTTCGCCCGCGCGGCACCAGGACCTGCCCGGCCCTCACGTCCTGCCCCGCCGGGCGGACGCACGCTCCGGAGTCGAAGGACCGGAGGACGTGCACGACGTCACCCTCGACTAGGCAGTGCTCGATAGGCACCACGCAGTCCGCGCCCACCGGGATCGGTGCGCCGGTGGCGATCTGGACGGCCTCCGATCCGCCCACCGTGGCCTCCGGCACCCGACCGACCCGGATGGCGCCGACAACGCGGAGCGTGACCGGCTCGTCCAGGCTCGCCGGCGCAACGTCGGAGGCGCGCACCGCGAAGCCGTCCATGGCCGAGGAGGAGAACGAAGGAAGGTCGAGCTCCGCCGTGACGTCGCGTGCCAGCACGCAACCGAAGGCCTCCCGGAGGGAGAGCTCGATCGGGGCGAGCGGCCGGATCGAGCTCAGGATGTGCCCCCGGACCTCCTCGACGGATCGCATCTCGGAGGGGTCCCCGCCGTGATGCGCATGGCCCTCGGGGGCGCCGGCGTGGCCGGTGGGGGGGGCGGGGAAGGTCTCCACGTCGTGGACGGGGCGCCTAGAGCAACTTCTTCCGCTGGACCAGCTCGGCCAGGAACGTCCGGAACGCCGGCCCGAGGTCCTCGCGGTCGATGGCGAGCTCGACGGTGGCCCGCAGGTAGTCGATCTTCTTGCCGATGTCGTACCGAACACCCTCGAAGATGTAGGCGTACACGGCCTGCTGGCTCGCGAGAAGGTTGAGCGCGTCGGTGAGCTGGACCTCCCCCCGATCGTCGGGTGGAGTCTCTCGAAGCGCGTCGAAGATCTCCGGGGTCAGAACGTAGCGGCCGATCGCCGCGTAGTTGGAGGGGGCGTCCTCCACGGACGGCTTCTCGACGATCCCCGCAACCCTGGCGAGGTTCTCCTCGACGAACTCCGGCCGGATGGCTCCGTAGAGGTGGATCTCCGAGCGGGGCACCTCCTGCACGGCGATCACGCTTCTGCCGTAGCGGTCGTATACGTCGATCATCTCCTGGATCAGGTTGCCGGTCATGATGATGTCGTCGCCGAGCAGCACCGCGAACGGCTCGCCCGCCGTGTGAGGCTCGGCCATGGCGACCGCGGCGCCCAGACCGAGGGGCTCCTTCTGGCGGATGTAATGCATGCTCGCCATCTCGGAGATCGCCCGCACCTGCTTCAGTTCGTCGTACTTGCCGCCCTGCTCGAGGCGCGCCTCCAGCTCGAAGGAGCGATCGAAGTGGTCCTCAAGCGTTCGCTTGCCGCGCCCGGTGATGATGAGGATGTCTCGGAGCCCCGCATTGACGGCGTCTTCCACGACGTACTGGATCGCCGGCTTGTCGACGAGAGGCAGCATCTCCTTCGGTTGTGACTTGGTTGCAGGGAGAAAGCGCGTGCCGAGGCCGGCCGCGGGGATGACCGCCTTCTTGACTCTCAAGGTCCTCCTCCTCGGGGGCCTAGGAGTCTATCCCAGACGCCCGGAGGCAACTCCTATAATCAGCGCATGCCGACCTACGAATACGCCTGCCAGTCGTGCGGCACCCACGTGGAGGTCTACCAGCGTTTCAACGAGGCCTCGCTCACCGAGTGCGGCGTCTGCAGAGGACCGCTCCGGAAAGTCTTCCACCCGGCCGGCATCCTCTTCAAGGGCTCCGGCTTCTACGTCACCGATTCGCGCGCGAGCGCCTCGAAGGGGAAGGACTCGGAGGGCAAGGGCGCGGACCGCGGTAGCGAGAAGAAGGACGCCCCGGCGAAGGTCGGCGCTGCGAAGGAGGGGGCCACCAAAGGTGATTCGGGCGGGTCCACAGGCGGTGGCGGTTCCTCCGGTGCCGGTTCGAAGGGCGAGAGCACGTCGTCGCCCGCAGCGAAAGAACGATCCGCCTGACCGGGGTTGAGGACCTGACGAACGGCGCGGCCCTCGTCGGCGTATTCGGCGGGTCCGGGTTCTACTCCCTCATGGAGGACGTCCGGGAGGTGCGCGTCGACACCCCCTGGGGAGATCCCTCCGCGCCCGTCGCCATCGGGTCAGTCGGCGAGCGTCCGGTGGCATTCCTCCCGCGACACGGCCAGAAGCATCAGTTCCCGTCCCACCGGGTGAACTACCGGGCCAACGTCTGGGCGATGAAGGAGGTCGGAGTCAGGCGCCTCTTCGGCCCGTGCGCCGCCGGCTCCTTGCAGCCTCACGTGAAGCCCGGCGAGTTCGTCATCTGCGACCAGCTCGTCGACCGAACCTCGGGACGGCCCTCGACGTTCTACGACGGCCCGGAGACGACGCACGTCTCCTTCGCGGACCCGTACTGCCCAACAATGCGGGACGCGCTGATCGCGAAGGGCCATGAGCTCGGGATCCCTCTGCACGTGCAGGGGACGGTCGTGGTCGTCGAGGGCCCCCGGTTCTCGACCCGGGCCGAGTCGCACCTGTACGCGATCCAGGGGTGGGAGGTCATCAACATGACCCAGAGCCCCGAGGCCGTCCTCGCCCGCGAGCTCGAGATCTGCTACTCGAACATCTCACTCATCACCGACTACGACGTCGGCGTCGCCGGAAAGATCGAGGCGGTGAGCCAGGAGGAGGTCATCCGCGTCTTCCAGGACAACCTTGGCCGGCTCCGCGACCTCCTGCTGGCCGTCGTGCCGGAGCTTCCCGAAGAGCGGGACTGCCCCTGCGCCACGGCGCTCGCGACCGCCCGCTTCGAGGCGTAGTCCGAAGCGAGACGTTCGCCCCGTCCCGGTTTCCGCTCCGTGTGACTTTCGTCATGGCGAGGGCAGACGTACTGGCGTACGGTCGGCATCGCTCTTCGAAAGAACGATCGAAAGAGGTCCACCCCTCGGGCCTTAGCGGATGTGGAAGGAGAAGGGGTGGGAAGGCGCTGGTCGAGATCATCGCGCCGGTATCTCATCGCGTCGGGGGTCCTGTCACTGCTGACGGCGTTGCTCGTGCGGTCCTACCTGTCGCGTTTGGCCGAGGCCGCAGAGCAGGAGGTGCTCGGAAGAGCGGCACCCGTGGTGGTCGCCGGTGAAGGGATCGAGCGGGGGGAAGTCGTGGGCGAGTCCCAGCTCCGCGTCCAGACGCTCCCGGTCGAGTTCCGCCCGCCCGGCTCCTTCGATCGGATCTCGCAGGCTGCCGGCCGGGTCGCCCTTGCGGGCCTCGCCCCAGGCGAGGTGGTGACCCAGACCCGGCTGGCTCGCGTACGGGCGGGCCCGGTTGCGTCACTCGTCCCGCAGGGACTCCGGGCCTTCGCCGTACCCACCTCCCTACCGCCGGGTGCGGTTGCCGCCGGAGACCACGTGGACGTGCTCGCCACCTTCGGATCCGGCCAGCCCTACACCGAGACCGTCGTAAGGGACGTCGAGGTCCTGCTGGTCATGGGAGAGACGCCGCCCTCCTTCGGCGGCGGGACCGAGCTGCAACTCGACGCGGCGGCCTCCGGCGCTGGAGGCGCAGTCACCCTCATCGTGCTGGTGTCGCCCGACCAGCAGGAGGAACTCGCGTTCGCGCGACGCCTTCGCTGACCTCGCCGTCACGATCGCCGCCGCGGAGCAGGGAGGTGAGGCCTGAGTTTGGGTCAGGAGCCGGCCACAGTCATCTCGGCCACCAGGACGGTGGGGGCGCCGATGCCGCCGCCCG
>JACDEY010000044.1:2942-7507 GCA_013816105.1 Actinomycetota bacterium | reverse complement strand
GTGAGTCGTCTCCGCGGCCATGTGAGCTCCTCCTCCCCGAGCGGCTCGGATGGCCGCCTGGATAAGATGCTATGCGTTGCGATGGCCACCTCCCACATTCTCCACCTCGAGCTCGGGCGGCAATACCCGGTAGTCGTTCGGGGCGAGGGCGTCTGGGTCGAAGACTCCGCCGGCCGCCGTTACCTCGACGCCATGAGCGGCGGCTCCATGGCAGCAACCCTCGGCCACGGCAGGCGCGACATCGTCGCGGCCGCTCGCCGGCAGGCCGAGCGCCTGTCGTACGTCCACAACGAACGGCTGACCAGCCCAGCTCAGGAGCGCCTGGCCCAGGAGCTGGTGAAGGTGGCGCCGGAGGGATTCACCCGGGTTCGCTTCGTGACCGGCGGGTCCGAGGCCAACGAGATGGCGCTCCAACTCGCCCGCAGCTATCACGTCGAACGCGGGGAACCACAGCGCTGGCGGGTCGTCTCGGCGGCGCAGGCCTACCACGGCCCCACCATGGCGACGCTCGCGTTGACGGGCCGGCCCGGTCTCCAGGGGCCCTTTGGTCCGTACCTGCCGGCGAGGCACCTGCACATCCCGCCCAGCACCTCGCATTTCGACCCGACGGGGGAGGCCGCCCTCGCGGCTCTGGACAGGGCCCTCGACGAAGCCGGCCCGGAGAACGTGTCGGCGTTCTTCTGTGAGGCCATCGGCGCCGCGGCGCTCCCGGCCTACACTCCGCCACCGCGCTTCTGGGAGGGGCTCGCGGAGCGGCGCGAACGGTACGGGTTCCTGGTCTGCTTCGACGAGGTCGTCACCGGCGTGGGCCGAACGGGGCGCTGGTTCGCGGGGGAGGGCACGGCGCTCGTCCCCGACATCATCGCCACGGCAAAGGGGCTCGGGGCCGGATACGCGGCAATCGGTGCCGTTCTGTGCCGCGAGGACGTCTACCGGGCGTTCGCCCGGGGCTCGAGGCGCTTCACGCTCGGACATACCTGGGACGGGGCGCCGCTCTCCTGCGCCGTGGGCCTGGCGGTCCTCGAGGTGCTGCGCTCAGAAGGCCTGGTGGAGCGCGTCCGCGAGCGTGGGCTGCGTCTCCGCGAGGAGCTCGCTTCCGCGCTTCGGGGCATTCCCCTGGTGGGCGAGGTCCGCGGTCACGGGTTCCTGCTGGGGGTGGAGTTCGTCGATCCTCGTGACGGCGAGTCGTTCCTGCCACCGGAGATCGGCCTGGCGGGCAGGATCGACGCGGCCGCCTTCGAGGGGGGCCTGATCACCCTTTCGACCCAGCCGACACGGGACGGCTATGCGGGGGACCAGACTCTGTTCGCACCCCCGTTCACGAGCACCGACGGCGAGCTCGGGGAGATGGTGTCTCGATTCGCCCAAACGGTCGGGCACGTCGCGAGGGAGGTCGAGCGCGAGTTGGCCTCCCTCCGGCCGGCGGCGGCCGCCCCGCCGAGGGGAGCCGAATGACCGCGAAGAGCTCCAACCTGCATGTCCTGGTCATTCAGAACGAGGGCGCCTCCCCTGGGGGTCTGATCAACGAGTGGCTCGACGAGCAGGGGGCCGACGTCGAAGTGCTGCGCATCGACGTCGAGGATCGCGACGTGGACCCCCGCGACTACCAGCTCCTAGTCCCCCTGGGATCGGAGTTCCCCGCCTACGACGAGTCACGGCCCTTCGTCGAGCGCTCCAGGCTCCTGTTGGAGCGGGCCGTCGAGGAGGAAGTGCCCGTCCTCGGCGTCTGCTTCGGCGGCCAGCTTCTCGCCCGGGTGCTCGGCGGCCGGGCATTCCGCGCTCCCACGTCCGAGATCGGGTGGACGCAGGTGCGAAGCCGTGACTCGGAGCTCGTTTCCGAAGGCCCCTGGTTCCAGTGGCATTTCGACACGTTCTCCATCCCGCCGGGAGCCCGACTCATCGCCGAGAACGACTCGGGGCCGCAGGCCTACGTCGCCGGACGGCACCTCGGAGTGCAGTTCCATCCCGAGGTGACGCCCGAGATCATGGACGAGTGGGTGCGAACCTACCGCCACGAGCTCGAGGACGAGGGCGTCGATCCGGATGCCCTGCTCGAAGAGACCGAGCGGCGCGCCGAGGACAGCCGCAACGCCTCCTGGCGCCTCCTCCAGCGCTACATCGATGCCGTGGCCCGCCTGAGCTCGGAGAGCGTGCATGGGCGCTGACGGGGCGACGGTCCGATCGGACGGCACCTCGGTGTTTCCTCGGTTGCTCGATCTCGAGTATCCGAACATCGAGCGCGGTGAGGGCGTGTGGCTCCACACGGCGGATGGCCGTCAGATCCTCGACGCCTGTTCGGGCGGGGCGATGGTGACCTGCCTCGGCTACGGCGCGTCGGAGGTGATCGCGGCGGCGGCCGAGCAGGCGGAGCGCATCTCCTACATGTACAACCACCATTTCTCCAATGAGCCCCAGGAGCGGCTTGCCGACCGGTTGATCGAGGCGGTCGCCCCCGAGATGGGACGCGTGCGGTTCGTCTCCGGGGGCTCGGAGGCGAACGAGACGGCCCTCAGGCTCGCGAGGAGCTATCACGTCGAGCGCGGTCAGCCCGATCGGTGGCGGGTGATCTCGCCGGCCCAGGCCTACCACGGCTCGACCATGGCCACGCTCGCCCTGAGCGGGCGGCGGGCGCTTCAGGAGCCCCACACCCCCTACCTGGCCGGCCACGCCCATCTCCCGCCGGCGACCTGGCGGTTCGATCCGAGCGGTAAGGCCGCCCTGGACGAGCTGGATCGGGTGCTGGAGGAGGTGGGTCCGGAGACGGTTGCGGCCTTCTTCTGTGAGCCCGTGAGCGGCGCCGCCCTTCCCGCCTACTCCCCACCCGAGCGCTTCTGGCGTGGCCTCGACGAGCGCCGGGAAGAGCACGGCTTCCTGATCTGCTTCGATGAGGTCGTGACCGGGATGGGCCGGACGGGGAGCTGGCTCGCGGCCCACCAGCTGCCCATCGAGCCCGACGTCGTGACCCTGGGAAAGGGGCTCGGGGCGGGGTACGCGCCGATCGGCGCCGTCCTCTGCCGGGAGCACGTCTACGAGGCGATCGACGAAGGCTCGCGTGAATTCGACCTGGGCCACACCTGGGACGGCGCCCCGCTTCCCTGCGCGGTGGGACTGGCCGTCCTCGACGTCCTGGTCGAGCGAGGCCTGGTCCAGCGGGTTCGGGAGCGGGGGCCCGGGCTGCGGGCCGAGCTAGAGGCCGCCGTTTCGGGCGCCGAGATGGTGCGGGAGGTCCGCGGCCGCGGGTTCCTCCTGGGTGTGGAGCTGGTCGACCCTCGTGACGGCGAATCCTTCCTGCCGCACGAGCTCGACGCCGCGACGCTCGTCGAGCAGGCGGCGATGGATCTCGGACTGCTCGTCACGTCGTCGCACTCGACTCCCGACGGATACGCGGGAGACGAGATCCTTCTCGCCCCGGCCTACGTGAGCACGGACGAGGAGCTCGCGGAGATGGTGGAGCGTTTCGCCGCCACTATCGTCGAGGTGGGGCGGACCGTCAGGGCCGCTCTGGCCGGGCCGGCACCCGCGGGCCGAGGGCGATGAGCGCCGCCCAGGCCACGTTCGTTCTCCTGGGAATCCCGGACGTCAACGGCTCGATCCGCGGGAAGGCGTTCCGGCCGGCGGCCTTCGAGGCCGCGCTGCAGCACGGCACCGTCATGACCGATCTCCTCCTGGGGCTGGACCCGGTCGACAGCCCCATCACGGACTACGAGCGGTTCGGGATCCGAGCCGGCGCCGCGGACCTCGTCGTTCATCCGGACCCCGAGACCCTTCACGACCTGCGGTGGAGGCAGGGCTGGCGCATCTGTCTGGCGACGCCCAGCTGGCCCGACGGCACCCCCTGCGAGTTCGCCCCGCGGTCGGTGCTGAGGCGAGCCCTCGGAGCGATGGAAGACCTCGGCTACGAGGTGATGGCGGCCTTCGAATACGAGATCCGGCTGCGGGACGCGGAGGGCCATCCGCTCTCGAGTGGGATCAGCTACAGCCTCGCCGAGCTCGGTCGCTTCGAGACCTTCATGGCAGGCCTCGTGCCGGCGCTCGAAGGGCTGGGGATCGAGCTGTCGGCGGTGCATACGGAAGCCGGCCCCGGATTGCTGGAGCTGAACCTGGGTCCACGGCGCGGGCTCGGCGCCGCGGACGACGCTGCGCTGTTGAAGTTCGCCGTCAAGGAGCTCGCGGCTTCGATGGGCCTGCGCGCCAGCTTCCTCGCCAAGACGGCTTCCGGTGAAGAGGGGTCGAGCGGGCACATTCATCTGTCTTGCTGGAAGGGCGACAGCAACTCGTTCGCCCCTCCAGGCTCGGCGGATCCACTTCCGCCGGAGATGCTTGCGGCGGTCGCGGGGATCCTTGAGCATCTGCCGGCGTCTTCGTTGGTTCTGAACCCGAACGTGAACTCCTACAAGCGCCTGGTTCCCGGCTGGTTCGCTCCGGTGAACGCGAGCTGGGGTCTGGAGAATCGCTCGACGGCGGTCCGGGCCATCCGCTCCCCCCGCGCAGAGCTCTGCCGTCTGGAGTGCCGGCGCCCCGGCGCCGATGCCAATCCGTATCTCGCACTTGCCGCGGTGGTGGCC
>JACDEY010000044.1:0-2932 GCA_013816105.1 Actinomycetota bacterium | reverse complement strand
CCACCGGATCCCGTCGAAGGAGACGCCTATCAGCGCTCGGACCTTCCCGAGCTGCCGGGATCCCTCGAGGCCGCACTCAGGGCCTTCGAGGACGACGAGGTGTTGAGGCGTGCGCTGGGAGAACGATTCAGCGAGTACTACGTGACCTCCCGGGCCTGGGAGCTGAAGGCATGGCGCGAGACGGTGACCGACTGGGAGCGCGAGCGCTACGAGCGGGCAGTGTAGGACATGGTGACTACCGAGGACCGATCCATGGTGGACCAGGTGCTCGCCGGGTGGCGCGAGCAGGGCATCCGAAACGTCCGCTTCGAACTGCCGGACATGCACGGAACCAGCCGTTCGAAGATCGTCCCGATCGAGCACGCCGAGCGCTACGCCAGCAAGGGGCTGAACATGTATGGCGGCACGGGGGTCCTGGACAGCCGTTCGGACGTGGTCTCCGGGACGCTCTACAACGAGGAGGTTGCCTACGCCGATCAGCTCCTCCGCCCCGATCCGTCCACCGCCGCCGTCGTCCCCTGGGCAGAGGCGACGGCCCGCCTGATCTGCGACGGCTTCTGGGCAGACGGGCGCCCGCTGATGGCTGCTCCCAGGCACGTGTTCAGGCGCGTGCTGGAGCGCTGCAGGGACGTCGGGTACGAGCCGCTGATCGGCATCGAGTACGAGTTCTATCTGCTGGACCCGCAGACACGTACTCCCCTGTTCAGCGGCTACCACATCTTCAACACGGTGCGGAACACCTGGGTCCCGGTCATCGAGCGCATCGTCGCCGACATGCGCCAGTACGGCCTCGACATCATCACGGCCAACTGCGAGTACGCGGGCTCCCAGTGGGAGATCAACTACCGTCCCGGCACCGGCATGGCGGGCCCGGATCAGGCGTTCAGCTTCAAGAACGGGGTCAAGGAGCTCGCCCGCCGCGAGGGCCTGCTCGCGACGTTCATGACGAAGCCGTTCGCCGATTCCGCCGGGTGTGGCGCCCACACCCACATGAGCCTGCTGTCGCGCGACAGCGGCGAGCCCGCGATGGCGGATCCGAGCGGTCCCATGGGCTTCTCCACGGTGGGACGCCAGTTCATGGCCGGGCAACTGCGCCACGGAAGCTCGACCTACGCTCTGCTCGCGCCCACGGTGAACTGCCTCAAGCGCCGCCGCACGCATACCTTCAGCCCGACGAACATCTCCTGGGGCATCGAGGATCGAAGCGCCTTCCTGCGAGTGAAGGAAGGATCGCCGGAGGACCGGCACATCGAGAACCGCGCACCGTCGGGGCTATCGAACCCCTACCTCGCGAGCGCGGCCCTGCTGGGGGCCGGAGTCCTCGGCATCACCGAGGAGCTCGAGCTCGGGCCCGCTGCTCGGCCGCCCGCCGAGGAGGACGAGAGCCAGGAGCCGCTGCCGACGAGCCTCGAGGAGTCCCTCCGGCTACTGGAGTCCGACGACAAGCTGGTGGAGCTCCTCGGCAGCGAGTTCATCGAGGCCTACACGGTGATGCGCCGACACGAGCTCGCTCGCCTCGCCGACCATGTGACCGACTGGGAACGCGATGAATACCTCGAGCTGTACTGAGGCTTGGCCACCTGCACCTGTGCGGTAGGCGATCAGAGCCAGCCCAGCGGGATGCCTGACGATGGCCCTCTCCCGTTCCTGGGGCTGGACTTCGTCTACACGCCCAGCCGGGACGTGCCCGGGGACCTCGCCTATTTCACCGAGGTGCTGGGCGGCCGGGTGCGCTTCAGCCTCGACGCGATGGGAACCAGGGTGGCGGGAATCGATCTGGCGGACGGTTCCCCGCTAGTCCTCCTGACGGATCACCTCGGGGGGGAACGACCGATCCTCGTGTTTCGGGTCGCGGATCTGGCCGTCGCGCTGACGGAACTGGGTGCTCGAGGCTGGAAGCGCGAACACACCTTCGAGATCCCACACGGGCCGTGCTGCTCGTTCACGACCCCGGGCGGTCATCGGATTGCGCTCTATCAACTCACTCGGCCGGAGGCGGCCGCCCACTTCGACGGTCGGCGGGATTTTTGAAGCGTTCCACTCGTACAGTCGTAGAGTGCCTTGCCCGAATGGATCGCCCGATCCAATCGCGGCGCGACGAATCGCTTGACCGAGCGTACGCCGGATGCGAGTTCGCTAGGTCGTTTCGAAGACGGGCAGTTCGTAGAGAGAGACATCCGGAGCCGAGGATGCCTCGACCTCGTCTGCGGCCTGCTGCCTGGTCGCCCGGACCTTCTCCTCGCTCGCCCGCATGTTCTCCTCGGTGTCCCAGAGACTGATGCCGATGGCCTCGCCACTGTTGCGGTCCACCAGCAACAGTTGTCCCTTGAATCCCGCGCATTCCCGAAGTGCCGGAAGGACTTTCTCCCGGACAGAGCGGATGCCGTCGTCGATCTTGTCCGGCGAGCCATGAATGACCACGTGGCGTGCGTACATGCCGCGACCTCCTTCTATCGAGACTCCAGACTCAGTAAACGCGCCGGCCGAGCGGGGGTCAACTCGCCCTTCTGTAGGCTTGGTTCCGATGCTCGAGCAGCGATGTCAACTCCTGCGATCGCTCCACGTTCCGGGAAGGCCGCTGATCCTCCCGAACGCCTGGGACGTCGCTTCGGCAAAGGCGGTCGTGGCGGCGGGCTTCCCGGTCGTCGCAACCACCAGCGCCGGGATCGCGGACACGCTCGGCTACGAGGACCACGAGGGCGCTCCAGCAGACGAGATGTTGGCGGCGGCGGCTCGGGTCGCCATGGCAGTCAACGCACCCGTCACGGTCGACGCGGAGGCCGGCTACGGGATGGCGCCCGGCGATCTCGTCGATGCGTTGTTCGACGTGGGCGCGGCCGGCTGCAATCTCGAGGACACCGACCACACGACCGGGCGCCTCGTCGATACGCGTCGTCACACTGACTGGCTTGCCGCGGTGCGCAGCGCCGCA
>JACDEY010000244.1 GCA_013816105.1 Actinomycetota bacterium | reverse complement strand
GGCTCCGGTTCCTGCTCAGTGCGCTTCCTCAGCTAACCGCGTCGCCGATGGCGTACATCGGTCCCCCACGAGTGCCGACGAACACCATCCCTTCCCACACGGCCGGCGTGGACTCGATGCAACCCTCGAGGTCGATCTGCCATAGCTCCGGAGGGGGCTGCCGGGGATCCGTGATATCGAATCCGTGCAGGCCCCCGTCGCAGTCGCCGACGATGAGCTGGCCGTCGATCGGGACCGGAGATCCCCAGAGCGGGCCGGGCAGATCGATCGTCCAGAGGACGTTCCCGGTGTTGCGGTTCACCGCGAGGACCTCGCCGTAGTTGGTCGTCATGTAGACGATCTCGCCGTATAGAGCCGGCGTCGCCCAGATCCCCCCGCCCTCGGCGCTCCCGCGGGTTACCGGGACGGACCAAACGACGGGGTCGTTAGGCTTCTTCGGGTCGAGCTTGATCAGATCGCCGAGCTCCCGATCACGCGCCGTCGAGCGAGAGCCGTGACGCGCCACGTACAGGAATCCCTGTTCGTCGATCACCACGCTGCCGTCCGAATCGTCGCCGGCCCAGAAGCGGAATACCCGTTCGTGGTCGTCGCCCCCGTTCAGAACGTCGCTGACGTCCCATCCCTGCACGAGCCCGCCCGAATTCACGAAGTAGGCGACCCCGTCGAAGAAGGAGATGGAACTTTCGATGGAAACGTCCTCGTCCCCCACGTCGGAGAACAGCTGTTCGTCGTAGCCGGGAACGAGCATCCGGATCTGAGGATCGACCTGGACGAGGCCACGGGCGTCGTAGGAGCGGTTCAGCTTTATCACGTAGAACCAGGAGTTCTCGCCACCCTCCAGCATGTAGTCCCCCAGGATGAGCGGTGCCCCGTCCCAGTCGTCGTTCCACACAGGGTTCGGGGCGTTGTCGGCGTTGACCGACCACAGCACCTCGGGCTGGGGGCGGTCCAGGGCGACGATCCTGAGGTAGTTGTCGCGCGAGCCGCCGTAGTACAGAGGGAAGCCGTCCGGATCAGTGCTGGCCGAACCCTTCGCCAGGTCGCCGGTCACGAGGTCGTCGCGCATCGGCTTCCCCGTCCTCGCGTCCAGGAAGTGATAGTGCCCGTCGTAGGCGCCGAACCTCAGCTCGAGTGAACCGTCCTCGTGCTCGATGACGTTCGGCTGGCCGGTCCACCCGGTTCCGCACCAGACCTTCGTGACGCCCAGGTTGGTCGACTCCGAGCAGAGCCCGCCACTCTCCGGATACCGCCACAGGATTCGAGGATCACTCGGGCCCGGCCCCTCGCCGTAGTAGGAACGGGTGGCGTTGCCACGGAACGTCGTGAGCCCCGGGAAGGCGGTGTTGATCGGGCCGGGTGTGTTCGCGGTCGGCGGGGACGGCGACGGCGGGGCCGATGTACTGGGCGAGAGCGAAGGATCGGGCGCGGCGTCGTTCGGAACCTCGGGACCGTTCGGGGCAACGGTCCCGGCGGCGGTCCCCTCATCGTCGAGGAGGGACCCGAAGACGCCCGCTCTCCACAGGACAACGCCCACCGTCAGCAAGATCAGGACCGCCAGGAGTCGTCGGTAGTGGTGCCGGGGGGCACGGCGGTGGCTGGTAGGCCGGCCCTCCGGGGGCGCCTGTATCAGGCGGCTCACGAAGAAGGGAGGGTTCGATGGCGGGGCATCATGGGTCGCAGGCCATGGTACGGGACCGACCCTCGTTCGCAACCATCAGGGGGGCGAACCCGTCTCCTGCCAGTGCCAGAGGTACTCCCTGAGCGTCAGCCCCGATGCCTGGACCGCCGAAGCGAACTCACGGCCCACGTAGCGGTAATGCCAGGGCTCGTACGCGTAGCAGGTGAGCGCCTCCTGCCCACTGGGGTAGCTCTCGACGAATCCGAACCGATGCGCGTTCGCCTCCATCCAGCGCCCCTGCGGGGTGGATGCCCATGCCGCCGTCACGTCCGCCGCCCCGGGGGTCTTGAAGTCCACGGCGGTTCCGAGCTGATGCTCGGAGTGGCCGGGTCGGGCCACACGCCGGAGCGCGACTTCGTGGCCGAGCTGTGCCTCACGCAGCTCGAAGAGCTGTGACTGTTCCTCGTAAGTTCGGTACGCGGCGATGAGCGCCACGGGGTTTCCCGACCGTTCGGCCGCCGCCCGGAGGGAGGCCAGATCCTCGACAAGCAGCTCCCGGACGAGGAACCCGCTCGCGAAGCCCGCCAGTTCCGCCGCCGCGAGGTCCGGGGGGGCGTATTCCCGGTCCAGTCGGAACGTGGTGTCGAGAAGCGTGACGGCCCAGTCCTCATAGGCGGACCGGGCCGTGGGCCGATCCTCGAAGGAGCATGGCGGCGGGGCGACGAGCGATGCCGCCGGCTCCGGCGTCCGTGTCGAGGCCGGCGGAGGAGAAATCGACGTCGTGGCCCCGGGCGTTTCGCTGGAGGCCCCGAACCCCCCGTCAACCGCCGATCGGAGAAGGAGGAGGCCGGCGAGCGCCAGGAGCAGCCCACCCATGATCCAGACGAAGGGAAGTCTTCTCGCGCGGCCCGGGAGGCCGGTGAGCGACATGCAGTCAGCATAGGGAACGAAACGATCGCTCCGAACTCGGGACGTGCCCCATCCGGCCCGCCGTCCCCCTCGTACTAGTATCAACCGGTCACTCCGTCCGGAGATCCTCGGTGCCCGTGAGGGAGAAGGGAGAAGGGATATGGCGAGCCGACCCAAGATGCTTCGCGTGCCGCTCGCGCTGATGGCGGCGCTGCTCGTCGTCTTGGCGCTGGCGGGTCCAGCGGCAGCAAGCAACCACAGGGCCTCCTTGTCCGCATGGATGACGGGGGAGAAGGTAGAAC
>JACDEY010000043.1 GCA_013816105.1 Actinomycetota bacterium | reverse complement strand
TCCAGAGCCTGACGGACGTGCTCAGCCCGTACGTGCATTCCGTTGATGTCGTTGAGCGCTCCGTCCCATGTCTCGCCAACGACGGGAAGGCTCCAGAACGAGTACCCGGCTTCCCGGCGGGCCACGTCGGCGGCGACAAGGGCATCGCGGACGATCCCGACGCTGTGCGTGTTCGTGAGTGCGATCGGAGTCGTCAGCATGCCCGACTCCCGGATCCACTCGAGCCCCGTGAGCTCCCCGTTCCCATTCAGGCGATGGCATCCGGCGAACAGCGGCTGCTCTGCCACGTCCTCGCTCGGAAGTATCACCGTCACGCCCGTTCGGACGGGTCCGCGTCCGACCACGAGTGGGCCCTCGCCCTCGATCAGAGTGGTGTGCCCGACGCGAACGCCGGCCACGTCGGTGATGGCGTTGGCGGGTCCTGGGACTCCCCCGCCCACCTCGATCCCGAGATCGCGTGCTCGCATTAGATACTCCCTTCGTCCTCAGTCAATCGGTGTGCCGGCGCTCGTCGGGCTCAGGTCGCCCGGTCGAACCGAGATGGCTCCCACCTGCGGTGCGCCCCCCCCCGGGCCGATCGGCGAATCAACAGCGGCCACCCCACGAGCCCGATCGCGGCGAAGAGGAACCACTGGATCGCGTACGAGAGATGGGGGCCGTCGGACAGGTCCCCCTCGTGAAGAGGCACGGGGAGGTCCCGCGGTTGCCCGGGCTGCTGCGCCTCCAATTGAACGTAGGCGGCATAGACCTCGTACGGAAGCTGTCTCCGCAGGCGGTCGACGTCGATCCGGTTGATCGCCGCCAGGACGCCCGTCTCCGGATCAGCCGCGCCGAGTCCCGTCCGCTCCTCTCCGGGCAGTAGGGAGCCGGTGACCCGGATCGTCCCCGAGGGCGGCGTCGCCTCGGGATGCGACTCCGAGGCCCCATCCAGCGACGGGACCCAGCCTCGGTTGACGAGGACGGCCGCTCCGTCCTCCTGGACCAGAGGGGTCAGCAGGTACCCTCCCGGCTGTCCGTTCAGAGAACGGAACCTCACCGTCACCTCCCGCTCGACGTCGTAGACGCCCGTGACGGTTACCCGTCGATGGAAGACCGATGCCCTTGCCCGCTCCCCTGGGTTCAGCAGGCCATCGAGCGGTGCCGTCGGTAGCTCCCGGCGCGACTCCACCAGGGCGTTGCGGGTTCGAACCTCGTCCAGACGGTCCAGTTGCCAGAAGCCAAGCCGAACGAACAGGGCCGCCACCGCGAGCACGACGAGATGACCGACCAGCCAGCGGCCCCGAAAGGCGAACCGATACATGGCTAGAGCGCTGTCGCCGTCTCGAGGGTTCTCAGCGTCGGCTCGTCGGTGCCGAACAGCACCCGTACCGCGTCATCGGTTCGAACCACCGACACGGTTCCATTCTCGGAAAAAGCCTCCATCATCTCGGCGAACTCCTCCGCCTCCCCCTCGCCGTCCCACACCGTATCCAGGAGGACGGCGGTCCGGCTTCCGTTCGCCCACGCTCGGTACGTGCCACCGTCCCATCCCGAGGCGGCGGCTTCGGCCTCGTTCGAAGACAGGCGAAGGTCGAACAACAGCCGGAGCCATCCTTCCCCGACATCCATCTCGTCGACCAGCGTCCATCCCTCGCCGAGCTTCGAGGACAGGTCCGGCACCGCGAGATCGCGGGGCTTGTCGCCGGGATACTTGTCGGGGTGCAGGATCTGCTCGGTGGAGACCGGCGGATCGCGGAACGCGTCGTTCAATTGCGCCACGCCGCCCCTGGCGAGCAGCGCGCTCACGAAGGCCTGGCCGTTTGGATAGGGGAATGACAGGAGGGATCCAACGAAGGGTGGCACGGAGGCGGGGGGGGCGGTGAAGGAGCCGGCGGCCTCGTTCGCGGCCTCGAGGAGCTCCGCCGGGCCGAGGTGCGCCACCGCCCATCGCTGCTCGAAGGTCCGGGCCGATCCCTCCGCCAGGGCCAGGTAGGCGCTCAGCTCCTCCTCCTCGCATCCGGCCTCGAGCGCATCCGCCCGCTCGAGCCCGAAATGCTGGTCGTCGAGCGCATGCGTCAGCTCGTGTGCGAGGGTGAGTTCCTCGAGAGGGGACGGGTCCTCGGACCCTATGAAGACGATCTCTCCCGAGACGGTGTCGTAGAAGCCTATGAACTGGCTTCCGGCGTAGTCGAGAACGGCCTGGTGAAGGTCGGTTCCCGCTGGCAGCGCACCCATCGCGATCCAGGCTCGCTGCCTTCGGCCCATGATCCCCTGCGGAAAGGATCGGTCGATGCTCTCACGCAGACGACGGTTGATCTCGGCCCGCGTCAGTGGCTCGGGGACGACCGCCGTCCGGTATGCGAGTCCACGAACCCCCTCCACCTCCTCGGCCACCTCCTGGATCGCGGCCGGGAGCTCCTCGGGTTCGGGGCCCAGCTCCTCGGAGGGCGCCGGGGGTCGATCACACAGCGTGAGGGGGCGAGACGCGGGTGGCTCGGGAGAGGTCGGGGTCGGGAGGTCCAGTTGCGTGCAGGCCGAGAGCAGAGCCCCCGCCGAGAAGGCGACCGCCCGACGGGAACGGCTCACCGTCCCCGTCGGGGAAAGACCGAGGCGATCCCAGATACGACGGCGACAGCCGAGCCGCCGATGGAGACCCATGGCGCCATCGGGCCCGAACGGAACTGGGCGAAGGCAAGCGCCCCGGCCGCCGCGAGCATGAAAAAGAATCCCACCGCGTAGACGACGAGAGGAGAGAACGGGGAGGAGTGCCGGTGGCGCCGCAGGCCTTCGAACGCACCGCCCGTCGGAGTCTCCGGATCCGCGTGCTCCGGAGTGTCTTCGGGCCCGGCGGCCGGCGCAACGGCCTGGCCGCCCCAGTAGGCCGCCTGACGCTCTTCCGGCGTCCTGAAGGGCGGCCTCGGCCTCGGCTCCGGCGAGGCCCGGTTCAGTTGAGCCGCTCCTCGAGACGGTCGGCGAGTCGTGCAATCGGCAGCCGCTCCTGAGTCATGGTGTCTCGCTCCCTCACGGTGACCGCATGGTCCTCGAGGCTCTCGAAGTCGACGGTCACGCAGAACGGAGTTCCCACCTCGTCCTGTCGCCGATACCGGCGGCCGATCGAGCCGGCGTCGTCGTAATCGCTCATCCACCGGGCCTTCACCAGGTCGAACACGCGGCGCGCCTCCGGCACGAGCGCCTCGTTGCGCGAAAGGGGCAGCACCGCCACCTTCATGGGAGCGATGTCCCGGTGAAAGCCGAGGACGGTCCGCCGCTCCGTGCCGCCACTCGCCTTGGGCGCCTCCTCGACGCGGTAGGCGTCCACGAGCAAGGCGAGCATGGCGCGATCCACCCCGCCGGACGGTTCGACGACGAAGGGCAGGTACCGCCGGTCGCCCGCCTGGTCGAAATAGGTGAGGTCCTCGCCCGAGAACTCCTGATGGCGCCGCAGGTCGAAGTCCGTCCGGTTGGCGATCCCTTCGAGCTCGGACCACCCGAATGGGAACTCGTACTCGACGTCCGTGGCGGCCTTCGCGTAATGGGCCAGCTCGTCCGGCTCGTGCGGTCGCAGGCGCAGCTTCTCTTCCCGGATTCCCAGGTCCCGATACCACCGAAGGCGCTCCTCGACCCAGTATTCGAACCACTTCTCATCCGTGCCGGGCTCGACGAAGTACTCCATCTCCATCTGCTCGAACTCCCGCGTCCGGAAGATGAAGTTGCCGGGGGTGATCTCGTTCCGGAAGGACTTCCCGATCTGAGCGATCCCGAAGGGAACCTTCATTCGCGAGCTCTGCTGGACCGTTCGGTAGTCGACGAACACGCCCTGAGCCGTCTCGGGGCGCAGGTAGACCGCCGCGGCATCCTCTTCCACGGGCCCCATGTGCGTCTTGAACATGAGATTGAAACGCTTGGGGTCGGACAGCTGGCCCCCGCACTCGGTGCATCGAAGCTTGGCCGCGTCGACACCGGGCGCCCAGTCCGGAAGATGGTCCTCTCGATACCGTCGGTGACAATCGTGGCACTCGACCAGCGGGTCGGCGAACGAGTCCACATGCCCGCTCGCCTCCCACACACGGGGGGCCATGATGATGGCGGCGTCGAGCCCGACTATGTCGTCGCGGTCCTGAACGAGGGCACGCCACCAGGACCGCTTGATGTTGTTCTTGATCTCGACCCCAAGGGGGCCGTAGTCCCACGATGAGCGAAGGCCACCGTAGATCTCACTGGAGGGAAAGACGATGCCCCGTCGCTTGGCGAGGCCGGTGATGGCGTCCATCAGGTCGGACATCGGGGAGGCTCCCTTCTCCCGGCCGCTGGCTGCGGCCGCTGGCGTGCTGTCGATGATACCCGTCAGGTGGAGATCGAGGGGCCCGGGGGCCGGGCCGCCTCGTCCAGGATGTCGAGCGCTTCGGGCGGGAGTCCGTGGATCCGTATGGCCGACCGCAGAAGCCGAAGGTAGGTGTCGGTCGGGCGAATGTAGGCCTTCTGATGCGCGACCCGATAGGTCTTCGCGATTACCGGTCCGTCGGGGCCATGCACGCAAACGTCTTCCCGTCGGAAGAAAGTCGGATGCCCCTGATAGGCGTCCAGCCCGCTCATGTCGTCGATCTCCCAGAGCACGCCCCACACGTGCGCCTTCTCGTCCGTCGCGAGGTTCGTCGCGCCTCCCTCCCACAGGGTGGAGTAGACGCTGAACTCCAGGCGGAATCCGTCCAGCCGGGCCGGGCCGATGGCTCGGGCTTCGGGAACGCGCTTCCCCATCTGCCCCGGGTCCATGTTCGCCCCGTACGCGAAATAGAGCAGCATGGCCTTGCGGATGATAGTGCCTTGATTCGACCCAGACGAGGCCCTACTGGTCCTCGACGCGGCCGAAGCGACGGTCACGCTTCTGGTAGTCCCGGATGGCCTCGTACAGGTTCTCCCTGTTGAAGTCGGGCCAGTAGACCGGCGTGAACCACAGCTCCGCGTAGGCGGCCTGCCACAGGAGGAAATTGGAGATGCGCATCTCGCCACCAGTGCGGATAAGGAGGTCCGGATCCGGCATGTCCGGGTGGTACAGGCGGGAGGAGATGGACTCCGGGGTCATCCGCTCCCCCTTCAGGCGGCGCCGGTCGTGGTCCTCGAGCACACGCTTGACTGCATCAACGATCTCGGTCCGACCCCCGTAGTTGAACGCGATCGTGAGCGTCATCTTCGTGTTCGACTTCGTCATCTCCCGCGAGATCTCCATCTCCCGAAGCACGGAGCGAGGGACCCGCCAGTCCACCCGGCCGGCGAAGCGGATCCGGGCGCCTCGCCGGTGGAGGTCGTCCCGGCGGCGACGCAGGAGTCCCCGGTTGAACCCCATCAGATAACGGACCTCCGACGGGGGGCGCCGCCAGTTCTCGGTGGAGAACGCGAAGACGGTGAGCCACTCGAGGCCGATGTCCAGGGCGCCCTCCACGGTGTCGAAGAGAGCCTCCTCCCCGGCCGCGTGTCCCTCGGTCCTCGGTAGCCCGCGCTGTGTCGCCCACCGCCCGTTGCCGTCCATGACGATCGCCACGTGCCGCGGCAGGCGGTGGAGGTCGAGGTCCGACAGGTAGCTCATGGCACGACGCTATCCGCGAGCGGTTCCGACGAGCCGCACCGACGCGGGAGAGGCGGCCTGCCGGGCGAGGAGCGAGAAGCTCTTCATCCGGCGGTCCAGGTGGTACTCGGTGAAGCCGTAGAGCATCGCGCGAGCCTCTCGACGCACCGCATCCGGCGGCGTGGCATCTCCGGCCCCATCCAGCTCGATCCTGGCTATGAGGTCCAGCCACCGCACTGCGGGCTCGCTCACGCGACCCGCCTCGTTCGTCGCACACGTCCCGCACACGACCCCTCCCTGGCCGGCCGCGAACCAGCCGTGCGGGCCGGGAGTGCCGCAGGCCGCGCACGCCGAGAGGCTGGGATGAAAGCCCGAGAGCGAAAGCAGCTTCAGGACGAAGCTCTCGGCGACCGCCGCCGCGTCATCCGGCCGGCGCTCCAGGGCCCGCATGCCCGAGAGCAGCAACAGGAACAGGCGGACGTTACGCTCGTGCTCCTCAGCGACCTTGTCGACCGCCTCGAGCATCGTCTCCCCGGCAGTGATGAGCGCAAAGTCTCCGCGCACGGCGCGAAAGGATCCGACGATCTCCGCCTGGGTGACGGTGTCCAGGTTCCGCCCGCGATAGAGCAGGAGGGAGACGTGGGTCATTGGCTCCAACCGGGCGCCGAACCTGCTGGTCGTCTTTCGGATGCCCTTGGCGACGGCGCGGATCTTGCCCGAGCCCTGGGTCAGGATGGATACGATTTTGTCGGCCTCGCCCAGCTTCACCGCGCGCAGGACGATGCCCTGTTCCTTGTAGAGCGGCATGTGTGACGAATCGTACTCCCCCCACCTACGGGGACCGCCCCATCGGCGCGCCCGCGCGACGAAATCTCCACGAAGCGGGCGTGGAGCCCTTCTGGCTCGGCGTCGTCCGTCGTCAGGCACCCATCGGGTGCCAGACGGTCTTCATCTCCATGAGTGCCGTGATGGCGTAAGGGCTCTGAGCCGCATCGGCGAACACGTCGGCTTGGCCGTCGCGAACCGTGCGCTTCAGGTTCTCGGCGGCCAGTCGTTCCAGTTCGTCGACCGCGTCGGCTTGGACGCCTGTCAGGTCGATGGCATTCACGTCCATGTGGCCGGCGAGCCAGGGAAGCAGCTCTTCCCTGTACCCCGTGAGAACGTTCACGACGCCGGGAGGGACGTCGGACGTGGCGAGGACCTCGCAAAGCGTCACGGCGGGAAGTGGTTTCGTCTCGCTCGCGAGCAGCACGACGGTGTTGCCGGACACGATCGCCGGCGCGAGCCGCGACACCAGGCCCAGCAGGGCCGGATCGTCCGGCGCCACGATGCCAACCACCCCGGTGGGCTCGGGGATGGTGAAGTCGAAGTAGGGACCGGCGACCGGATTCACGGTTCCGACCAGATGGTGAACCTTGTCGGACCACCCCGCGTACCAGACCCATCGGTCGATGGAGGCCGTCACCTCCCGGTCGGGGTGGTCGACGCCCAACCGATCGAGCTCGTGAACGAACTGCTCCCGGCGTCCCTCCATGAGCTCCGCCATGCGATAGAGGATCTGTCCGCGGTTGTATGCCGTCGCGCCGGCCCAGCCCGGCTGGGCGGATCGGGCGGCGCGGACGGACTCCCGAAGGTCCTTGCGGGAAGCCCTCGCCGGACGGGCCACGACCGAGCCACCCGAACCGGTAACAGGGTACGAACGGCCCGACTCCGACCGGGAGAAGCCACCCGCGATATAGAGCTTGTAGGTCTTGCGGACGTCCAGCCGGCGAGGAGCGGTCATCGCCCTTCCCCATTCGGCGCGACGAGATCGAGGTACGGCTCGAGGCCGTGCAGCCCGCCCTCGCGGCCAAAGCCGCTCTCCTTGTAGCCCCCGAAGGGGGAAGAGGGATCGAAGCGGTTGAAGGTGTTCGCCCACACCACCCCGGCGCGCAGTCTGGAGGCGATCGCCAGGATCCGGGAACCCTTGTCGGTCCAGATCCCGGCAGACAGGCCGTACGGGGTGTTGT
>JACDEY010000243.1 GCA_013816105.1 Actinomycetota bacterium | reverse complement strand
GACACGCTGCTCCCCGACGGTTCGACCTTCATGCTCGCGCAGAAGACCCAGGTGTCCCCTAAGACGACCCAGTCACGCGACCGGGACCTCGTCACGCGCCTCGCGCGCGGGGATGAGGAAGTCTTCCGTGGCTTCTTCTGGCGCTACGCGCCGACGACGACCGCCCTGGCCCCGCGGATCGCCTACCAGCCATTCCTGGCGGAGGAGATCGTGCAAGAGGTCTTCCTCGCGGTGTGGCGGCATCCAGAGGGGTTCGCCGAACAACAAGACCCGGTGGAGTCCTGGCTGCTGGGAATGGTGCACCACCGAGCGGTGGATCTCATCCGGTGGGAACAGTCGCACCCCCGGCGAGCGGACTCCGCCAGGTCCGAGGGCATGGTTGTACTGGATGTGGCAAAGATCGTAGTTTGCCTTGGCTCACCCCCTGCGTGGATTGACGCGGGGGTGGAAGCTGTGCCACGGTGAAAGGGTGAAGGCGAGCTCTTAGGCGTCTTCCCAGCATCTGTTGAACCTCCCTAGCCTCGGAGGTCGCGTGTCGCGAGGACGTTTTGTATCAGCACCGAGCCCGTTACGGGCGCCATCGTGCTGCAGGGAGATCTCGACCTCGTCGCGGTGAAGACGCTCGAACGGGGAGTGCGTCCCGCGGTTGAGCATGGCGGCCCCGTGACCTTGGATGCCACGGAACTGTCCTTCATGGACAGCACCGGTATCCGCCTGCTGATCCACATCGCGCGGCGGCTGGATGGCCGTGGCTGCCTGATCATCCACGGGTTGAGTGACAGCATCCGCAAGGTCATCGACCTCGTCGGGCTCGAAGGCAGCATGGAGAATCTTCAGTTCATCCGCCACAAACGCCTTCTGCCCGACGAAGCGGACCGATAGCTCAGCTACGCAGTCGCCGTTCGCGGGTCGCTGCCCTCTGCTTTCGGATCACGACCGGGTTCAGCCGGAGCGTCTTGTGGACTGATGTCTTCCTCCATCGCATCCGCGGCTTCGTCTGAAGACGAAGCACTCGGTCCCTCGTCTGGCCGGTCCACTGCAGACGCTGCGCCCGACGACAGCGTCGGCTGAGACGCATCGATGAGTAAACCCGCCAACCTCTCAACCTGTTCGGCGAGGTGGGAGAGTAGGCCCGCGAGGACGCGAGGAACGTCGGCGCCGGGTGACGGTCCATCGTGTGCGATGCGCTCGGCTGTCTCCCTGGTCGACCGAATCTCCTCCATGACCGCCTCAAGGCCGCCGGTGGAGGGGCTCCGGCTGAGCAGCCGTCCTGTCGTTATCTCGGCTGGACGTTCCATGGCAATCTCTCCTTCCATGGGGTGCAGTCTACCCGAGAGGCGAAGCACGAAAACGTGCCTACGTCGTTGGCGCTCCTTGAACGTCGGTTCTCTCAAGGATCCGCTCGAAGATACTCTTCCCGACTCTTCCTGCTCGCGTGCGCAAGCGTCATTCCGCAGCGTTCCCCGTTCAATCCTGGCCACCCGCCGGCCACGAGCAGAGCCGTGTAATGTTCGGCCGGTTCGTCGCTGTGGGAGGACGGCGCCCCCGGCGGAGAGACCTCGGCGCAGGTGGGCTCGCGCGCGGACCGGGTGCTCAACGAGGTGCGCTCCGTGGAGGGAGACGTGGCGTTGTTCGCCCACGCCCATCTGCTCAGGGTGCTTGCCACCCGGTGGCTTTGGACTTCCTCCCTGGGGACGGTCGCCTGTTCGGACGCTCCACCTCCTCCGTGTCGGTGCTCGGACACGAACGCGAGACCGAGGTCATCTCCCTCTGGAACGACATCTCCCACCTGGCGGAGCGCTAGCAGAGGGACCGTTGTCGGGACGGTCGGATAGGCTGGTTCGTACCAGGCGGCCCCCACCGACACGGGCCGGCCACCCTCAAGAGGAGCGCCGATGACACCGACGGGATCGCTCCAAACTCGCGGAGCCGGACGAGGCTCCCATCCGTTATCCGGCGAGGAGCGTGGTCGGATCGACGCATACTGGCGAGCCGCGAACTACCTCTCGGTCGGCCAGATCTACCTCCTCGACAACCCGCTCCTGCGCGAGCCCCTGCGGCCCGAGCACGTGAAGCCGCGTCTGCTCGGCCACTGGGGTACGACGCCCGGTTTGAACTTCATCTACGTCCACATGAACCGGGTGATCAGGAAATGGGACCTTGATGCCATGTACGTGACCGGCCCGGGACACGGCGGTCCCGGCATCGTCGCCAACACCTATCTGGAGGGGACCTACACCGAGACCTATCCGCACATCACGCGCGACACCGAAGGGATGAGGAAGCTCTTCCGCCAGTTCTCGTTCCCGGGAGGCATCCCGAGTCACGTTGCGTCGGAGACGCCGGGCTCGATCAACGAGGGGGGCGAGCTCGGGTACTCGCTCACTCACGCGTACGGCGCCGTGTTCGACAACCCGGATCTGCTCGTGTGCTGCGTGGTCGGTGACGGCGAAGCCGAGACGGGACCGCTCGCCGCCAGCTGGCACTCGAACAAGTTCCTCGATCCGGCCCGCGACGGCGCGGTGCTCCCGATCCTCCACCTGAACGGCTACAAGATCGCCAACCCCACGGTGCTGGCCCGGATCTCCAAGGACGAGTTGACCGGGCTTCTCGAGGGCTACGGGCATCATCCCTACTTCGTCGAAGGAGACGAGCCCGCAGCCATGCACCAGCAGATGGCGGCCGTCATGGACGAGGTCGTCGAGGAGATCCAGGACATCCAGCGGCGCGCCCGTCAGGACGACGATGCGACGCGTCCGCGATGGCCGATGATCGTGCTTCGATCACCAAAGGGCTGGACCGGCCCGAAGAAGGTGGACGGCCTGCCGGTTGAGGGGACCTTCCGCTCCCATCAGGTCCCCATAGAGG
>JACDEY010000242.1 GCA_013816105.1 Actinomycetota bacterium | reverse complement strand
CCGTTCACCAGGTCCCAGAACTCGATGGCATCGCCCGGGTCGAACCCCGCGGCCGTCGCGACCGACTCCGGGAAGAGCCACTCACAGACTATGCGTGTCCGGCCGGGTTCCAACGGCCACACCGAGTGGGTCATCACGTAGTCCGGGTGGAGGCTGATCCACAGGTTCGGGAGCACGGAGTAGTAAAAGACCCGCGAGCGATCCTCCTCGGGCAGTCCCGGGATCGGGTCGCGTTCGGTCACGCCGGAGATCGACATCGTGTTGCATCCCTCGGCGAGGTCCATCGGTCCGCCCACCCAGGGGCCGAGCGACTCCTCGTCGCGTCCGCCGCTCCGATAGGGCGTCACCCGGGTCAGCTCGGGATGGATGGTGGGGCAGTGGTAGCACTCCTGGTAGTTCTCGGACAGGATCTTCCAGTTGGCCGCGGCCACGTACTCCCTGCGGCCGGCACGCCGAAGCGATTCGACCCCGAACCGCTCGATCCTCGACGGAAAGTTCCCGAGATACTCGAGCAGCGGCGCGGCCGTCGAGGTGACGTTCACGAAGACCCACCCGGCCAGTGCCTCGGTGGGAACCGGCGCCAAACGTATCGACGCACGGTCGAACCCCCGGGCTCCGGCCATGTGCTGTGCCGCCAGGAGCCTTCCGTCCAGGGCGTACGTCCACGAGTGATACGGGCAGATGATCCGGCCGGGCGCCGAGCAAGCCTTCTCCGTCACGAGCCGGGTGCCCCGGTGCTGGCACACGTTGAAAAACCCTCGAAGGCGACCGTCCTCCCCACGGGCGAGGAGGACCGACTCGCGGCCCACCTCCGCGGTGAACACGTCTCCCGGCCCGGGCGCATCCTTCTCGCGGCCCACGCAGACCCAGGAGGCCTCGAAGAAGTGCTCGCGCTCCCAGCCCAGGACCGTGGGGTCGAGGTACGCCTGAGCCGGCAGGGGCTCGGCTTCCTCGCGCGGCCGGAGGACTCGAGCGAGGTCGGCCGGATCCAGGGGGCAGGTCCCGTTCATGACCCTCACGATAACGCAGGGCCGCGAAGCCGCACCTAGGGCATCAGGTGCGTCATGCGCGTCGCAGCGACACGGAGAAAAGGGCGCCCTGGACCTGCACAGTCGACTCACCGAGGGGATCCGTGACCGCCTCGTCCAGCACCTTTGAGGCGAGCACCTCCTGGGCCAGATGCTGCGCGTGCTCGGCGACCGCCGCCCCGGCCTCCGCATCCTGGACCTCGATGCCCAGCACGATGCGATCCGTCACGGCGAGGCCGGCGGACTTGCGGAGGTTCTGCACGTGGTGGACCATCTCCCGCACCATCCCCTCGCGACGAAGGCGCTCCCCGGGTTCGAGATCGAGTGCGACCGTGATGGATCCTTCGGAGGCGAATCCCCAGCCTGGGCGGGTGGTCTGCGCAAGCTCCACGTCCTGCGGCGAGACCAAAACGTCGCCGTCCTCGAGCGGGATCGTGACCTCGCGACCCTCCGCAAGGCGACTGGCAACCGAGCCGTCGTCCCCGGCGAGCGCGGAAGCCAGCAGCTGAACGCGCGGACCCAGCCGCGGCCCCAGCGCCCGGAAGTTCGGCCTGGCCCGCCAGCCGGTCATCTCCTCACCGGACTCGGCGAAGGCGACCTCCTTTACGTTCAGCTCGTCCGCCACCAGAGCGAGGAGCGATTCCAGGCCGGGCGGGACGGTCGCCATTCCGACGACGGCCCGCTCGAGGGGCTGGCGAACCCGCACCTTCGCATCGGCCCGAACGGTCCTGCCGAGGGACACGATGGTGCGTGCCGCCTCCATGGCCTCATCCAGCCCGGGGTCGATGAGCGCCGGCTCAGCGGCGGGGAAGTCCGTGAGATGGACGGACTCGGGTGCACCGGGGTCCTGACGGGCGACGAGGTTCAGGTAGAGTTCCTCGGCGATGAAGGGGGTGAAGGGCGCCAGGAGCCCGGCCACCGTCTCCAGGCATTCGCCCAGGGTGGCATAGGCGGCGGCTTTGTCCGACCAGTCCGCCCAGCCCGACCCGTCCGACCCGCTCCCAGACGCCGCCCGGGCCGGGTCCCAGAACCGCCGGCGAGACCGCCGTACGTACCAGTTGGACAGGTCGTCCACGAACGCGGCCAGCCGGCGGGCGGCGCCCGTCGCGTCGTAGGCCTCGAGCGCTCGCCGGACCAGGGCGGCCGTACCGTGTAACTGGGAGAGTGCCCACCGGTCAAGCGGCGGCCGTTCCGCCGGTGGGGGGGCCGAGGCGAAGTCCGGCTCGTCGATGCTCGCGTAGGCCACGAAGAACGCGTACGTGTTCCAGAGCGTGAGCAGGAACCGGCGCACCACATCCTCGACCGCCTCCATGGAGACCCTGCGATCCGACCATGGCGAACCCCCGGCCACGAGGAACCAGCGGAGCGCGTCGGCGCCGTACCGGTCGATGACGGACCAGGGATCCACGGCGGTTCCCAGCCGCGTGGACATTCGCCTGCCGTCCCTCCCGAGGAGCAGCCCGAGGCAGACCACATTGCGGTACGCGGACTCCCCGAAGAGCAGCACCCCTTCCGCCATGAGCGTGTAGAACCAGCCTCGTGTCTGGTCGATAGCCTCGGCGATGAAGTCGGCCGGAAACCGGGCCCGGAAGACCTCCTCGGCGGACGATGCCGGCCCCAGGTACCCCCACTGGGCGAAGGGCATGGCGCCCGAATCGAACCAGACGTCGATGAGGTCGGGGACCCGCCGCCCCTGCTCGCTACACTCCGGGCAGCGGATGGAGACCTCGTCGATGGCCGGCCGGTGCGGATCGACCCCCCGGACGTCCCGTCCGGCCAGGTCGGACAGCTCTGCGAGCGATCCCACGACGGTGACGTGGTCGCGGGGGCAGGTCCAGAC
>JACDEY010000241.1 GCA_013816105.1 Actinomycetota bacterium | reverse complement strand
CTTCATGTTGGCTCCTTCGGGCCGGATGGTCGCAGCCTTCCAGCGAAGCGTAACCGCGAGCGCCACGCCGGGTAACGGTCGTGTCGCCCCCGGCGCATACTCTTTCGTTCGTGGGCGACGGCCAGAACGACGAGGCGGTCCGCCGGCTCTTCGAGCTCTTCGAGGCGCGCCGGTGGGAAGAGGCCGGGGAGCTCCTGGCCGAGGACGTCGTCGTCGACTGGCCCCACACGCGCGAGCGCATCCGCGGCCGGGAGAACTACCTGGGACTCAACAGGAACTACCCGGAGGGCTGGTCGATCGACATCCGGCGCGTACTGCCCTTCGGCGACCTCGTCGTGGCGGAGCTCAGGGTGACGCTCGGCTCGGAGGTGTCCCACGCCGCCTGCTTCTACGAGATGGAGGGCGGACGGATCGCCCGCGGGGTGGAGTACTGGATCGACGAGGGCTGGCAGGACCCGCCGCAGTGGCGGGCGAGATGGGTCGAGCCGATCCCGCCTAGCGGGCGGCCTTCGGCTTGAACGCCTCGAAGGGGTTCCGGCAGGCCCTGCAGTAGTGCGTCGAGCGACACAGGGTGGGGCCGAAGGCGCTTTCCAAGACGGTGTCAAGAGCGCCGCAGAACGGGCATGCCGCCCCGCCTTCGACCCGCCTCAGCGAAGCGAGGGGAATCATTGGGGTGGACGGCCCCCGCGCCGGCGGCGTAAGTCCGTATCGGGTGAGCGCCTCGCGCCCTTCCGGCGTTATGCGATCGCTCGTCCAGGGCGGCGCGTAGACGAACCGGACCCGGGCCGTTCGTCCGGGCAGGACCGCCTCGATCGCCGCGGTGACGTCCTCACGAATGACGTCGAGCGCCGGGCACCCGGCGAACGTCGGAAGCAGGTCGACGTCGACCGAGCCGTGGCTCACCCGAACTCGCTCCACGATTCCCAGATCGGTGATCGAAAGCGGGGGGATCTCGGGGTCGTGCACGCCGGCGAGGGCCTCCCATGCGGCAAGCTCCAGCTCTTCTTCGGATCCTTCGAGCCTCGTCACCATCGCGTCGTCTCTTCCGTCGATTCTCACCATCGCGCGCCCGGATGCGCGCGGAACAGCCCGGTCATCTCCTCCCACAGTGGCAGGAAATCCTCCGAGTGACGGCCGAACCGCCCACCGGCGCCCGAGAACCCACCCTCGTGGATCCACCGGCCCTCTCGCCGGGCGACCCCGGGCGCGGAGAAAGCCTGCTCCTCCCCTTCCATCTCGCCCGAGGAGGTGGGTACCATCTCCCCGCTCGAGGAACCGTGGCGTTCAAGGACGAAGTCCAGCGACGCTGCCTCCAGCTCTTCGCCGATCGCACCCAGCCATTCGCTTAGGAGGTCGGCGGTGGGGCGCGGCAGGACGCCGTTCGCCACGAGACCCTCCTCACCCGGGAGCGGCTCGAAGAGCGCAACGGCTTCTCCGATGCCAGCGCTCAGCCCGTCGGCGAGGCGCTGGCGGCCCGTGACCGGCCCGGCGCTCAAGCGCTCGAACCAGGCGCGGCCGTGATCCAGGTGATACCGCTCCTCCATCTGCATGAGCTTCACGAGGTCCCCGAGCTCCGTCCACGAAGAGGCCGTCAGGGCCTCCAGCCGCACCGCGTCGGCGGTGTCGTAGAGGAACTGGCGGGCGATGGAGTAGCCCCAGTCCCCGTTCGGCCGCTCGCATAGCCACGAGCTGCGGTACTCGCGTGGCTCCCGGCCCAGGGCCATCTCGTCCGGGGTTCGGCCCGTGAGCGGCTCCGCCAGCTCGTAGAGCAGCCGGGCGTGGGCGATCTCGTCCTGGGCGATCGATGAGAACGCCAGGTCCTCCTCGATGTGCGGCGCCCACCCCGTCCACTCGGAGTGGCGATGGCCCATGACCAGCTCGTCGTCGGCGATCGAGAGCAGCAGGCCGACTCGGGGATCCTCCGGCGCCGTCATCCCGCGGTTCCCTGGGCGGCCAGGTCTTCGGGGCTCAGGTCGGCGCCGGAGGGCACCCCTCCGTCCTCCGTACCGTGCGAAGCGGCCTGCTCGCGGGCGAGCGCACGGGCGCGGCCGGGAGACGGACGGGGACGATCGACGACGAGCCCGCGTCCGGCCATCTCCTCGCTCACCCGCCTGTGCTTCGCGCCGACGCCCGCATAGCCCTCCTGGCGGCGGTACGAACGGTCGGTGATCCCGCCGATCAACTCGGCCCCGTAGGAGCCGGCGTGCAGCTCGGCCTCCCCGCGACGGCGGACGGCGTACGCGACCCCCTCCTTGTGGCGGAAGTGGGTCTCGCGGGCGAGCAGAAGGGCCATTTCGGCGTCGGGCGCCTTGACGCCGCCCACGGCCGTGAACTCATCGTCGTCGGACCGTTTTCCCAGGACGTCCCAGACGAACATGCCGCCCGCGGCTCAGACGCCGGCGGGGATTCCGGCGAAGGCCTCCCGGATCCAGGCGTGAGTATCCCAGACCGCCTTCCGGCGGTCGAGGCGCACCCTAGTCATCGGCCCGTCGCCCCTCACGACCCGCCAGAACTCGTCCCAGTCTGGCTGGGACCAGATCCACTCTCCCCGGTCGTCATCGTAACGGAGCCCCGTGTCGGGCACCGAGACGCCGACGTCCCACAGCTTGGGGACGTAGGTGGTGAAGAACTCCTGACGGAGATCCTCGTTCGAGCGCGTCTTGATCCGCCAGTAGAGCAGGATGTCCTTAGCCGGGTTCGAGGGGGGTCCGTAGAAGTGCATTATCGGCTGCCACCAACGGTTCACCGCGTCCTGGAACAGGTCGCGCTGCGCCTCACTCCCGGAGACGAGCTCGAGGGCCAGGTCCTCGCCGTGCCGGAGGTGGAGCGACTCCTCGGCGCAGATCCGCTTCATCGCCCGCACGTAGGGGGCGTAAGAGGACT
>JACDEY010000240.1 GCA_013816105.1 Actinomycetota bacterium | reverse complement strand
GGTCCGCTCGCCGCCGTTCCCGTGTGGTTCGCGCACCTTCCCGGCCGCGTCCTCGACGCCTCTGCGGGGTCGCCCACCCGGTAAGCGTACGGCGTTGACATCGCCTCGCGCCGCCCCCTACCGTGCGCCCGGTGAGTGCGAGAGTCGCGGTGCTGGCCTCTGGAGGCGGCACGAACCTGCAAGCGCTTCTCGACGCCCCCGAAGTGAAGCCCTGGATCTCCCTCGTGGTTTCGGACCGCCCTCGCGCCGGCGCCCTGGAACGCGCCCGGATGGCATGCGTCGAGGCAGTTGTTCTGGAGCCCGGCGGATTCGCGACCCGAGAGGAACACGATCGAGCGCTCGCCGAGACGCTGCGCAACTCGGGCATCGACATCCTGCTCCTCGCGGGCTATATGCGGATCCTGGGTGCGCCGCTGGTCCGGTCGTTCCCCGAGCGCATCCTGAACGTGCATCCCTCGCTCCTCCCGGCGTTCCCGGGAGCATCGGCGGTCCGCGACGCGCTGGACTGGGGCGCGAAGGTCACCGGGGCGACGGTGCACATGGTCGACGAGGAGGTCGACCATGGACCCATCGTGCTGCAGGAGGCCATCCCGATCCTCCCCGGCGACGACGAAGCGGGTCTGCACGCGCGGATCCAGGCGGTGGAGCACCGGCTGTTCCCGCTCGGAGCCCGGCTCCTCGTCGAGGGCCGGCTCAAGGTGGAGGGCCGCCGGGTTCACATCCTCGGTCCGGGCTCGGATGGGGACCCCGGGTCGGCCGGCACAAGGTGAACGACGTCGCTCCGATTCGCCGGGCGCTGGTCTCCGTCGCCGACAAGTCGGGGCTCCTCGAGCTTGGCCGCGCCCTCGCCGAACATGGCGTCGTCATCGTCTCCTCGGGCTCGACGGCCGCCTTCCTTCGCGACGGCGGCATCGAAGCGACAGCGGTCTCGGAGGTGACGGGGTTCCCCGAGCTCCTGGACGGGCGGGTCAAGACGCTCCATCCGCGCATCCACGCGGGCATCCTCGCCGACCGTCGAAAGCCCGCTCACCTGGAAGAGCTCGAACGGCTACGGATCGAGCCCTTCGATCTGGTGGTCGTGAACCTCTACCGATTCCGTGAGACGGTCGCGACGGGTGCGTCGATAGATGAAGTCCTCGAGCAGATCGACATCGGTGGTCCCGCCCTGGTCAGAGCCGCGGCGAAGAACTTCCACTCGGTGGGCGTGGTGGCCCGCCCCGACCGGTACGCCGCCGTCTTGGACGAGATACGGAGTACGGGAGGGCTGTCCGAGGCGACTCGCCTCCGCCTCGCCCGGGAGGCGTTCGCGCACACCGCCGCCTATGACGCGGGGATCTCGGAGTGGTTCGCCGAGAATGAGCCTTCGGGTGGAGTGGAAGAGGACAGGCCCGAGGCCGAGTGGCCGCCGGAACGCCTCTCGGAAGCGCTCGCGCTACGGGCCCCCCTTCGATACGGAGAGAACCCCCACCAGCGTGCGGCGCTGTACGAATCTGAGGGGGGCCCCGGCCCTCTGGGTGGCGCCCGGGTCATCCAGGGCAAGGAGATGTCGTTCAACAACTGGCTCGACGCCGACGCGGCCCGGGCCACCGCCTGGATGTTCGAGGAACCCTGCGCCGCCATCGTCAAGCACTCGAACCCCTGCGGCGTCGCTCTGGACGACAGGCTCGCCGTCGCCTACAGGCGCGCCCTGGAGGGCGACCCCGTCTCGGCGTTCGGGGGCATAGTCGCGTTCAACCGTGACGTGGACGGGGAGGCGGCCGCAGCGATGTCCGGCGTCTTCACGGAGGTGGTCGTCGCTCCCGGCTACTCGGAGGGCGCACTGCTGGCGTTCGCCGCTCGGGAGAACCTCCGCGTCCTCGAAGCCCCGCCGCCGTCTCCGCGTATGGCGCTCGAGATCCGTCACCTGGACGGAGGGGCGCTCCTGCAGGACTCGGACCGGCTCACCGAGAGCCGGGACGATATGAAGGTCGTGACGACGAGGGAGCCGACGGCCGATCAGTGGGAGGATCTACTGTTCGCCTGGCGGGTCGCCGCCCGCGTGAAGTCGAACGCCATCGTGCTGGCGACAGGCCGCGCGACGGTGGGCATCGGCGCCGGGCAGATGAACCGGCTGACCTCCGTGGCGGTGGCTACGGGGAATGCCGGGGAGCGCGCGCGAGGATCGTGCCTGGCATCGGACGCCTTCTTTCCGTTCCGCGACGGGGTGGATCGCGCCGGTGAGGCAGGGGTGTCAGCGATCATCCAGCCCGGTGGATCGGTCCGCGACGAGGAGGTCGTGGCGGCGGCGGAGGAGGGCGGAATGGCGATGGTCTTCACCTGGCGGCGTCACTTTCGGCACTAGTGGCCATAAGCTGAGAGGGTGACGGCTCGCATCATCGACGGGAAGGCCATCGCGGCCGACGTCCGCTCGGAGGTAGGGGAGCGGGTGCGTGCGCTCGCCGACGGGGGCGTGACCCCCGGCCTCGCGGCGGTGCTCGTCGGAGACGACCCGGCGTCGCGGATCTACGTCGCGGCGAAGCAGAAGGCCTGCGCCGAGGCGGGCGTGGCCTCCGTCCGGCTCGACCTTGGGGCCGACGTGTCCCAGCAGGCTCTCCTCGGTGAGATCGAACGGCTGAACACCGATAGGTCCGTGCACGGCATCCTCGTCCAGCTTCCCCTCCCGCCCCAGATCGACGTGCTGGCGATCCACGAGGCCATGGATCCGGGCAAGGACGTCGACGGCCTGACGCCGGTGAGCGTCGGGCGGATGGTCCGGGGGGAGACCGGATTTCGTCCCTGCACGCCCCTCGGCATCATCGAGCTGCTCGTCCGGTCGAACCTCACCATCCAGCACGCCGAGGTCGTGGTGGTGGGCCGGGGGGCCCTGGTCGGAACGCCGCTCGCG
>JACDEY010000239.1 GCA_013816105.1 Actinomycetota bacterium | reverse complement strand
AAGCGGAAGTTCACCTCGTGCTGCCCGGGCCACGCCTCGCCCTTGGACGTCTCGACCCTGATCCCGGCGCCGTGCATGCCGTTCCGGATCTGGCGAATCAGATCCTCGTCATACGTAGACGCGAGCACGTGGTAGTCGAGGATGTACGGGACGGAAGGCGTCAGGTCTTCGTAGCGCTGTGCCCAGGCCTCCTGATAGGTCTCTCGCAGGAGGTAGAGCTCGAGCTCGGAGCCCATCATCGGCGTCAGGCCGAGACCGGCCGCGCGTTCCATCTGGGCCTTCAGCACTTGCCGCGGGGACGGTTCCACGGGGGTGCCGTCGTGCCACTGGACGTCGCAGAGCACGAGCGCGGTCGCCTCGAGCCAGGGAATCCGGCGCAGTGTCGCAAGATCGGGCGCCATCGTGAAATCGCCGTAACCGCGCTCCCAGCTCGCGATCTCGTAGCCGGGAACGGGATCCATCTCCATGTCCAGCGCGAGCAGATAGTTGCACCCCTCGACGGAATGCTCGGCTTCGATCTCCTCGACGAAGAACTCACCGTGGAGCCGCTTCCCGAGGAGCCGTCCCTGCATGTCCGTGAACGCCACGACGACGGTGTCGATCGCGCTGGTCTCGACCTCTGACTTCAGTTCCTCGAAGCTCAGCATCGCTCCCTTTCACGCGGCGGGGGCCAGCGCTCGCCGGCCCCCGCCGAGGTCGAACGCTCCGTGGACGAACCCTATTGGCTGCCCCCGGCTCCTGCAGGGATGTCCGCGACGTGCGTCGTTCCGTACCCCTCCGTCTCCGGGTGACCGTGCGCGCCTTGCGTGAGCGCGAACTCCTCCTCGGGCGAGAGGACGAGCTTGTTCCTCCCCGTGACCGAGAAGTACACCAACGCGAGCAGGTAGAAGATCGCCACCCCGACGACACCCGGCCGGTAGTCGTCGCGCCAGAAGAGCGCCGCGAGCGAGATGAGCGCGATCAGCGCCCCGATCGCTGCGCCCGGGATCCCGACCGGGCTCCGATACGGCCGGTCGATGTTCGGCAGTTTCCTGCGCAGGAGGATGAACGACACCATCTGCAGGAAGTACGAGACGACCGCTCCGCCGACCGCCATCGAGAGGAGGGCGGCACTCAGGTTGCCGCCGAGCCAGTCGTTCTTCGTCGCCTGATCGAGAAGGAGCGCAAGGCCGTATCCGATGAGCGCGCCGGCGACGAGCGCGATGTACGGCGTGTTCCGCTTCCCATGCGTGAGCGACAGCCAGTGCGGGTAGTACCCCGCCCGCGAGAGCGAGAAGATGTTGCGGCCGTAGGCATAGATGATCGTGTGGAAGCTGGCGATGATGCCTGCGACGGCCGCGAGACCTAGCACGTTCGAGACATTCTCGCTCCCGCCGAAGATCACGCGGAAGCCGTCGAGCAGCGGCTCGCCCGACACCCTGATCTCCTCCGCGCCGGTGACTCCGGTGTTGAGGAAAAGAACGAGGAACCCGGTGATGATCAGTGTGACCAGCCCGTAGATCGTCCCCTTCGGGATGTCGCGCTTCGGGTCGTGGGACTCCTCGGCTGCGAGCGGGAGCTCCTCGATCGCGAGGTAGAACCAGATCGCGAACGGTAACGCGAGGAACACGCCCTCAACCGTCCCGAACGGGAACCAGTCGGAGTTCCCTCCCTCGGGCGCCATGTTCGTCAGGTTGTTCCAGCTGAAGTCCCAGAGGGACGCGACGTAGAAGATGGCGAGGATGCCGAGTGAGAGCAGGCAGATGACGACCGCGAACCGGAAGCTCGCCTCGACACCGACGACGTTCAGACCGACGAAGATCACGTACAGGATCGCCCACCAGACCCACGTCGCCGGGCTCCAGTCGAACCAGCTGTTGAAGATCGATTGGAGGTAGCTCGCTGCGAAGGTGACGATGACTGCCGGCGTGACGACGTACTCGATCGTTTCGGCCACCCCGGTTGCGAACCCACCCCACGGGCCCATCGCAGAGCGGGAGAACGAGTACGCGCCTCCGGTATGCGGCTGGGCGGGTGACATCTCAGCGATCGAGTAACAGAGCCCGAAGTACATGATCGTGATGATCACGGTCGCGACCAGCAGCCCCCCGAAGCCTCCGGCATCGAGGCCGAAGTTCCAGCCCGAGAAGTCGCCGGAGATGACCGCCGCGACTCCGAGCGCCCAGAGCGACCAGATGCCGGCGAAGCGTCGTAGCTTTCGCTGTGCGAAATACTCCTCGCCAGCCTCACGGTATGTGACGGAACCGATGGTCCGTTGTTGCTCCTCCACAGCGTCCCTCCTAACTCGAAAACTCCGGTCGGACCAGGGGGGACGATCCTACGACTCCGACGGACGATGGTCAACCAGCAGCTAGGCCGGCGCGGATATCTCGGATGCGAGGGGCGCCGCCACGCGCCTCGTTCACATGCCGGCGAGAGCGTTCTGAAAGGCCGGTGTGGCGGAGGTCCGCTCGAGCCGCTCGAAGTGCTCGGAGGCGTAGGCCGCGAAGTCGAACTCGAGCTCCGACACCGCCGTCTGGACGACGCCCCACATCGCCTCGCGGAAGTCGGACATGAAGCGCATGAGCTCGAGCGCACGCGCATCCTCCGAGCGGACCTCACCGAAGTACGCCGTGAGGAGCAGCAGTCGGCCCGGCTCGTCGAGCTCGTGATTGATCGAGAAGTTGGCAAGGTCGAAGAAGGGATCGCCCATTCCCGCGTACTCCCAGTCGACGATGCGCAGCCGCTCGCCGTCATCCAGGAAGTTCGCGTTCAAGAGGTCGTTGTGGCAGGGCTTCGGGGCTCCGCCCTCGCGGGTCCGCTCGCTCCGCGCTGCGATCTCGTGCGCCCATTCGTAAGCGCCCGGGACGGTGCCACCGCGCGCCCGAGCGGTGTCCCGATAGAGCT
>JACDEY010000042.1 GCA_013816105.1 Actinomycetota bacterium | reverse complement strand
GGGCCCAGCACCCCTTCGAGAGGGACGCTCCCACCGTCGACCACGGATACCTCGACGCCCCGCTGGCGGAGGGACGCGGCCACCTCCGACCCGATGAAACCCATCCCGCCCACCACGGCGCGGCGACCCGGCGCGATCTCGGCGCGGAGCCGGGCCGCGTCGGGAAACGTCCTCAGGTCGTAAACGCCGTCCAGGGTTCGGCCGGGGATGGGCAGCCGGCGGTTCCGCGCGCCGGTCGCGATCAGGAGGCGGTCGTAGGGGACATCGTCGCCTCCGGCCACCGAGACGGTCCGCGCGGCCGGGTCGATGCGCGTGACAGTGGAGCCGAGCCGCGTCTCGATGTCGTTGTCCCGGTAGAACGCCTCCGGCCTGACGAGTGCCTCCTCGTAGCGGGTCTCGCCTCGGAGGAAGGTCTTCGAAAGCGGTGGGCGCTCGTAGGGAAAGTTCGGCTCCGCGCCGATCAGGACGAGTGGCCCGGCGAATCCGTTCTCCCTCAGTGTGGCGGCCGCCGTCCCTCCCGTGAGGCTGGCTCCGACGATGACGAAACGCTCGACCGAGCGGCTCGGGGTGGAGGCGGGAGTCTCCGCGGGGACCTCTGCCGGAGCCTTGCGCGTGGCCGGGGCCTCGGGGGGCGCGGCCTGGCCGTCGCCTCCCACCGGCTCGAGCGGTCGGACCGCCGGTCCCCGGATCACGCGCCCGGCGTAGTCGTAGCGCGAGCCGTGACAGGGACAGTCCCACGTCCGCTCGGCGCCGTTCCAGTCCACCGTGCATCCCATGTGCGTGCAACGTGGCGAAAGGGTGTGCGTCTCGCCGGCCTCGTCGCGATAGACGGCCAGCGTCTTGCCGTCGACGTCTACGACACCTCCCTGGCCCGGCTCGAGATCGCTCGCCGACCGATCGACCGTCTTGACGATGAGCACGTCCGTGGGGGAGTAGTGGGCCACCTTGTTCGGGACGGAGCCGAGGAGACGCCGGGGGCCGCTCATCCCCTTGTTGCCGACCACGATCAGGTCTGCGGCCTCGCGCTCGGCGGCCTCGCAGATCTCCTCGGCGGGGTCTCCTTCGACCACACGATTCTGTACGGTCACCCCATCCGGCCCCGAGGCGGCGGTCCCCTCCAGCTTGATGGCCCCGACGATCGGGTCGCCGACGAAGACGAGCGTGACCTCGGCGCGGACCAGCAGCGCGAGCTCGAGGGCCTTGCGAGCGGCCTCGCTCGCGGTGGGGGAGCCGTCGGTCGCCGCGAGGATGTTCCGGTAGGGGGTGCCCGGACCCTCCAGGGGACGAGCGTCGCTCGTGTGCACGATTAGCAGGTCACATGGTGCGAAGTGCGCGACGCGGTCGGGGACGCTCCCGAGCCGGAACCGAGTGGCCTGTCCCATGCCCTTGTTCCCGACGACGATGAGGTCCGCATGGTGCCGCTCGGCGACCTCGAGGATAAGCTCGGCCGGCTCTCCCTGGTGCAGCTCGACGGTCGGCTCGACGCCCTCTCGGCGGACCGCGTCCGCGGCTCGCGCCGCAAAGCCCTCCGCCATGGGCCTGGTGATCTTCGGTGGCCCGAACCCACAGACGAGGACGAGCCCGGCCCGGCACCGCCTGGCGAGGCGCGCGGCGGTCTGCTGCGCGATGGAGGCTGTGACCGAGCCGTCCGTTCCGACAACGATCGTGCGATATCCCATGTCCCCGCCTCGCTCAGATCGTTCGCGTGGCCTCTGTCCCGGCCCTCACTCGATCACCAGCGTCCCGACCATCTGGACGGGGTGCACGTCGCACACGAACGAGTACGTGCCCGGCGGTTGGGCCGGGACCTCATAGGTCAGCTCGTCGGGCCCCGTGATTATCTCTCCCACGAACACCGTGAAGGCCTGGGCGCCTGCCGGCTGGGGGTAGATCGACACGTTGTGGGGGACTCCCGCATCCTGGTTGTCGAACGCGATCGTGAAGGGCCGCGATGCGGGAGCGGTCAGGCGGTCGGTGTCGAACGCGATGTTGCGCGCGGCGACCGCGACCTGCCCCGGCTCCTGATCCGAGGTGGTGGACGCGGAGAGCCCGAGCGTGGGCTTGAACATCATCAGGTACAGGATGACGAGCAGCGCGCCGAACCCCAACCCGGCGACCGTGATCGGTAGCCGTGACCGCAGGATCCGGTCGAACTCCTCCTCGCTCACCGCCTCCGATCCCCCCGCGAGAGCTCTCGCGACCAGACCAACCCGCCGGTAGTACGGCCGGGCCATCATCATCATGGCGATCGAGGTCAGGATGAGCACCGCCAGCGCGGCCCAGATCCAGCCCTCGGACCACCATTCGCCGAGAAACCCCGCGACCACCCCCCCGATCAGCAGGACGAGGAGGGAGGCGTAGAAGGCTCGAATGGACGAGCCCGAAAGGGCGAGAAGGTCGCCGATCCGGCGTGGGTCTCGCTCCGTTCGCAGCTGGAACGTGACCGCAACGGAGACGCCGTGAGCGACGAGGAACCCGAAGACGCCGACGATATGGAGGAACACCCACCAGCGATACAAGAGCCTTCCGAAGCCCTCCAGCGAGAAACGATCAGACGCGCGATTGTAGGGAGAATCCGTGTTCGTGGCGACGGAACCCGCTTCGGGCGGGTCGTAGACTGTCGGCCACGCGGGGGAGCTCGGTGGCACCGGGCTGAGAGGCCGGCTTCATGGCCGGCGACCCCAGGAACCTGATCCCGGTAACGCGGGCGTAGGGAGACGGCGATGGCGAAGGCTGGCAACCCGGCCGAGGGACACCCCGTACTGGATTCCGGAGCCGCTCTTCCCGGCTTCGGTCCCGTGCCGCCAGCGCAGCGACGCCTTTCCGGCTTCGACATCGGCATCCTCTGGGCGGACCTCTCGATCGGCCTGCTCGTGATGCTGACCGGGGCCCTCCTCGTGATCCTTGGCCTGGATCTCCCGACCGCGCTGCTCGCGATCGGCGTTGGAAGCGTGCTGGGATGCATCCCCCTCGCGCTCGTCGGCCTGGCGGGTAGCCGGGAAGGAGTCCCCGGGATGGTCCTGTTCCGGCCCGTCCTCGGGCGGCGCGGCTCGTACCTCCCGTCCCTGCTGAACATCGTGCAGCTCGTGGGGTGGACCGGGTTCGAGTTCTGGGTCATGAGCCTCGTCGCCGACCAGATGTCGGAGCGGCTCTTCGGCTTCTCCTCCTACTGGCTCTGGTTGGGGGTGGTGGCGGTCGGATGCACCGCGCTCGCCCTGAGTGGCCCCGTCCTCGTCGTCCGGGCGTGGCTGGAGCGCTTCGGTGCCTGGGTCCTGGCAGCGGTCGGCGCCTGGATCACGTTCCGTGTTCTTTTCTCCGCCGACCTCGGGTCGCTCTGGTCTCGCCCGGGAACGGGAGGCCTCTCCCTATTGCTTGCGGTGGACCTCGTGATCGCGCTCCCGGTTTCCTGGCTCCCGCTCGTCGCCGACTACAACCGTTTCGCGCGACCGGGAGCCTCGGCGACGGCCGGAACGTTCTTCGGCTACCTGTTAGGGAACGTGTGGTTCTACGGGTTGGGAGCGCTCCTCGTCCTTGCCGCGGGCCTGCAGGATGTTTCCCCCGCCGGCGTCGGAGACGCTCTCGCCGTGCTGGCCGGTGGCTGGGTGGTCCTGCTGGCGCTGCTCGTCGGCGAAACTGATGAGGCGTTCGCCGACATCTACTCGGCGGCCGTGTCCAGCCAGAACCTGAGCGGGCGGATCCCTCACCGCCTCGCGGTGGTGGCCATCTCGGTCGCCGGCGTGGGACTTGCGACGCTGCTCGGCCTGCGACCCTCCGTAGCCTTCGACGCATACGAGGGTTTCCTGTTCCTCCTGGGGTCGGTCTTCGTCCCGCTCTTCGGCGTCTTCGTCGCCGACTACTTCGTGATCCGTCGATGGGTTCTTCGTCCCGAGCGCGACGGCGGCGGGCGCGCGACGGCCGAGGCCCGCACCATGACCTGGCCCGCGGTCGCGTGGCTCGCGGGCTTCGTGATCTACCAGTGGAGCGTCCCGACGGGACCCTCATGGTGGGTGGGCGCGGTGGAACGTGTGTTCTCCGGCTGGCTGCAAGCTCCGTTCCCGCTGGCAGGCTCGGCCGCCGGCGCGAGCCTTCCTGCGTTCGCCACCGCTTTCCTTCTCCACGCGGCCGTCGCCCGGCTCAGGCTTCGTTCCGCCTCCCGCTTGCGCGTGGAGTGGCCGTCGGCCACCCAGGAGTGATCAGCCGGGCGTCTCCCGCTCCTCCGGCTCGGGAGGCGGCGCGGCGACCAGCAACAGGACGAGCGGGTCCACCGAGGCGTTCGTCACCGTCACGCGCGTGCCCGAGGGCACGAGGATGGTCCCCCACTGAGCCAGCCGCTTCCGGCGGCCGTCCACCTGGAACACGGCCTCCCCGGCCAGGATGGTGAACATCGCGTCCGACCTCGCGTCGCCCAAAGGCCCGATCCGCTGGCTGCGCTCGAAGGAGAGCACCTGGCACCACAAGCGCTCGCTCTCGAAGACGGTCTCCCTGCGGACCTCGGCGGAGGAGAACTGGACGAAGGCGGTCAGATCTCGGGAGTCCACGGCCCTCAAAGCCTACGGTCGACCCCGAGTGCCGGCAAAGGGAGTTGGGTGCCTCCGGTAGACTCGGGCGACACTCGCGTACCCTTCGTTTCGCCAGGGAGGACGGACCCTATGACGACCTTTCAACTGTCAAGCTCGTCGCCGGCCAACATCGCCGCCGACCTTCTGGTTCTGCCGGTGTTCGAGGGCCTCAAGCCGGGTCCCGGCCTCCGGGAGGTCGCGACCGCGATGAAGGCCGACCTCACGTCGATCCTCGCCGACGGCGGCGTGAAGGGGAAGCAGGGCGACACCTTCACCATGCCGACGCTCGGAAGGATCAAGGCGAAGATGATCCTGGTGGTCGGGCTTGGGCAGCAGGCCGAGGCCGACGCGAACACCGTCCGGAGGGCGGCGCAGAGGATCGCGGCCCGATCCTCGCGGTTCGCGACCGTCGCCACCACCCTCCATCAGGTGGGGGCCTCGGCGGCGGACTCGGCCCACGGGTTCGCCGAGGGCCTCGTGCTGGGGGCCTACCGGTTCACGCAGTACAAGGAGCGGCCGATCGACGAGACCGCGATCGAAAAGAGCGCGCTCAAGAAGGTCATCCTTGTCGGGAACCGGGAAACGAAGGCTCTCAAGGCGGCGCTTCGCCGGGGGGAGATCTACGGGGAGGCCGCGAACTGGGCCCGCGATCTCGTGAACACGCCGGCGCTGGATGCCACTCCGGCGTTCCTGGCCGCCGAGGCGAAGAAGATGGCGGCGAAGCACGGCCTCGTCTGCAAGATCTGGACGCGGGCCGAGCTCAAGCGCGGGGGTTTCGGGGGCATCCTCGGCGTCGGCTCGGGAAGCATCAACGAGCCGCGACTCATCGAGCTGGCGTACCGGGGCGACGGCAACGCGCCTCCCATCGCTGTCACCGGGAAGGGCGTGACGTTCGACTCGGGGGGTCTCTCCCTCAAGGAAGCGCAGCCCATGGAGTGGATGAAGGCCGACATGGGAGGGGCGGCGGCCACCCTCGCCATGATGCGAGCGATCGCGGAGCTCAAACCGAAGATCAACGTCATCGCGGCCATTCCCTGCGCCGAGAACATGCCGGGCGGCTCCGCCATCCGCCCCGGTGACGTCCTCCGCCATCGCGGCGGGAAGACCTCGGAGGTCCTGAACACCGACGCGGAGGGCCGCCTGATCCTCGCCGATGCGCTCGCGTACCTCAGCGAGAAGAACCCCGTGGCGATCATCGATTCCGCGACGCTCACGGGCGCCGCAGTCGTTGCGCTCGGTGAGGACCTCTGGGCGGTCATGGGATCCGACCCCGAGCTGATCGCGGCGCTTCGGTCGGCGGGCGAGGAGGTGGGCGAGCCGGGCTGGGAGCTTCCGCTCTGGACGGAGTACCGCAAGCATATCGAGTCCACCATCGCCGACGTCAAGAACATCGGGAACCGGTGGGGGGGCGCCATCACGGCGGCCCTCTTCCTGAAGGAGTTCGTCGGGGACGTACCGTGGGCCCACATTGACGTGGCAGGGCCGGCCTTCGCCGAGCGCCAGACGGATTACTGGCCTCGGGGGGGGACCGGGTCACCGGCCCGCACCCTCATCCGCTACATCGAGCGGCAGGCGGAGAAGAACGGCGGCGGGGGCCGCAGGAACGGCTCCCGGCGCGGCTGAGCACGTGGAGGACGCGCCCGACGGCTCTGGCCCGCCGGAGGCTCCGAGGCCAGGAGCCCCGGGACCGGTGCTCGCCGTCTTCGCGCATCCGGACGACGCCGAGATCTCGGCCGGGGCGACTCTCGCCGGTTGGACGGACGAGGGCCGCTCCGTGCACCTGCTCGTCCTCACGAACGGCGATCGGGGTTCGGATGACCCGGGCGTCTCCCGGGTAGAGCTCGCCCGAACGCGACTCAAGGAGACCGAGGCGGCCGCGGCGCTGCTGGGTCTCGCCAGCGTCGCGATCCTCGACGTCCACGACGGCGACCTCGCGAACACCCCGGAGATTCGCGCCCGGATCGCGCGCCGGATTCGCGAAATCCGGCCGGGGATCGTCGTTACGTGCGATCCCACCGTGTGGTTCTTCGGCGATCGCTACTTCAACCACGCCGACCATCGGGCGGCCGGCGCGACCACGCTCGACGCGGTGTTCCCCGGCGCGGGAAACCCGCACTTCTTCTCCGATCAGCTCGGAGGCGAGTTGACCACGTGGAGCGTCCCCGAGGTCTGGCTAGGATGGACGCTCGAGCCGAACCACCACCAGGACGTCACCGGCCGCATCGACCGCAAGATCGTGGCGCTCGCCGTGCATCGAAGCCAGGTGGAGGGCAACATGCTCGGCTTCTTCGAGGAGTGGCTCCCGCGTGAGGCTGAGAAGGCCGGCCGGGCGATCGGCGTGCAGCACGCCGAGTCGTTCCGCGTCCTGAACCTCACGTAGTGAAAGGGGGTCGAACGTGGAAGCCGCCATCACCCCAGAGGGCGCTGCGCAGGGGACGGGGCTGGCCGCGAGGGCCGTCGAAGCCGTGAAGGTGTACGGCGCCGGCAACGCCGCCGTCCGGGCGCTCGACGGCATCTCCGTCGAGTTCCCGTCCGGCCGCTTCACCGCGATCATGGGGCCGTCTGGATCGGGCAAGTCCACGCTGCTTCACTGCCTCGCCGGCCTCGACAGGCTGACGTCCGGCAAGGTCTACATCGGTGACGTGGATCTGACCACCCTGGAGGAGAAACGCCTCACGATCCTCCGGCGGGACAAGGTTGGCTTCGTCTTCCAGGCCTTCAATCTCCTGCCCACCCTCACGGCGGCGGAGAACATCACGCTGCCGCTCGACATCGCCGGGCGGAAGGCCGACGCGGGCTGGCGGGACACGGTCATCGACACGATCGGCCTGAGGGACCGCCTGACGCACAAGCCGGCCGAGCTGTCGGGCGGCCAGCAGCAGCGCGTGGCCGCCGCCCGCGCTCTCGTGAGCCGGCCCGAGATCGTGTTTGCCGACGAGCCGACGGGCAACCTCGACTCCCGCTCCAGCGCGGAGCTCCTCGGCTTCCTCCGCCGGGCCGTGGACGAGTTCGGGCAGACGATCGTGATGGTGACCCACGACCCGAGTGCCGCCGCCTACGCCGACCGCGTCGTCTTCCTGGCCGACGGCCGGATCGTGGACCAGATGTCGGA
>JACDEY010000238.1 GCA_013816105.1 Actinomycetota bacterium | reverse complement strand
AAGCTGTGCTCGGTGCCCTCGGCGGTGCACTCCGGTTCGGCGGCCGCCGGGGAAGCCGCCGCAGACGGCGATACGGCTGCGGCCGGGCCTGCCCCTTCCCCCTCGTCTCCGCCGCAGGCGCCCAAGAGGAAGGTCAGCGCTGCCATCGCGGCCACGCGGTTCCGTGTTATGGCTTCCCCCCTTCGACTGAGCTCGAAGACAGTACGTCGGCGACCTCCGAGTCATCCAGCCTCCGGAACTTGCGGCGCCCCCTGGTCCGGTCCAGGACGGCGGCCTCGAGCTTCGGGGCATCGATCGGCCGGTCCTCCGTGTCTGCCAGTGCCTTCGCCGCCAGCCGGACGGCCTCCTCCAACGACTCGCCCGCGCGGTAGGAGTCGCGAAGATGGCCGGTGAGCTCATCGGAGCGGCCCCCCATACCGACGAACCCCTTCTCGTCGGCGACGCTGCCGTCGAACAGGATGTGGAACAGTTCGTTCTCCTCCGGCCGGTCTCCCACCTGGCCCACGAGGATCTCGACCTCGTACGGCTTCATCTGCGTTGTGAAGATGGCGGACAGCGCCTGCGAATAGGCGTTGGCGAGCGTCTTGGCGGTCACGTCCTCCCGGCCGTAGGAGTACCCACGGAGGTCCGCGAGGCGGACGCCGGAGATGCGAAGGTCCTCGAACTCGCTGTACTTGCCCACACCCGCAAAGGCGATCCGATCGTAGATCTCCGAGATCTTGTGCAGGGTCGAGCTGGGGTTCTCCGCGAGGAACAGCAGCCCATCCGCGTACTCTAGCGCGACGACCGACTTGCCTCTGGAGATGCCCTTTCGGGCGTACTCGGACCGATCCTTCATGAGCTGTTCGGGCGGGACGTACGGTTGGAACGACATCAGTCGAGGTCTTCCTTCGCCTGGCTTCCCCCGCCCCTGACGCCCTCGTGAGTCTCGCCGACGATGGTCTGGAAAGCCGCCCGAACCTCGTCCTCGGGAACGATCTCGACGCCGGCGGCGGTCATGGCCTTGACGGACGGGTAGATGCCTCGAAGGGGATTGGGGCCACCCGTGGCAACGTCCTCCTGCGAGGCGTCGTAGAGAGCCTCGACGGCGAGCTGGACGGCGGCGCCGCGATCGAGCCCCCGCCGCCACCCCTTCTTCAGGGTGCCGCGAGCGTGAAGCGATCCCGATCCCGTCGAGTGGTAGTCCGCCTCCTCCCATCTCCCCCCGGTCACGTCGTAGCGGAAGAGGCGTCCCTCGGCGCGTCGCTCGTCGAAGCCACCGAACAGGGGAACGACCACCAGCCCCTGAAGCGCCATCGGGAAGTTTCCGCGGATCATCTGGGCGAGGCGGTTGGCCTTCCCCTCCATCGAAAGCCGCTCGCCTTCCACCTTCTCGTAATGCTCCAGCTCCGTCTGGAACAGACGGACGATCTCGGTGGCCTGCCCGGCGGCTCCCGCGATCGCGACCGCCGAATGCTCGTCGGCGGGGAAGACCTTCTCGATTCGCTCATCGGCGATCGTGAACCCCTCCACCGCGCGCCGGTCGCCGGCCATGATGACGCCGTCGGCGTACTTCAGGGCCAGCACGGTCGTCCCGTGCGAAAAGGTCGCCACGGGCTGCTCCGGGTGGCTCTGGATGGGGGGCGGCGATCCCGGGGCGTCCGGGCCCGAGCCGGCCACCAGATCGGAGAAGCTCGGGTTGGATCCGAAGAGGGGGCGGCCACCCGGCCCGGCGCCGAGCCCCGTCACTCGCCGCCCTTCTGGACGTAGGACTTCACGAACTCCTCGGCGTTCTCCTCCAGGACGGAGTCGATCTCCTCGAGGATGTCGTCCATCTCCTCCTTGAGCTTCTCGCCCTTCTTCGTAGCCTCGACCTGGCCCGCTTGATTCCCGGCCTCGCCGCCGGCCTTCCGCTGGACGCGCTTCTGTTCGTGTTCTTGAGGCAACCGGTCACTCCTTCCGTCGTCCCGCCGTCGGCGCGGGGCGGACCCATTCTATTGCCCGCAGAGGCTAGGCCTGGAGCGCGGCGATGAGGGTGGTGGCGTCGGCCGAGGCGTCCAGGATGTGTTCGACATGCGCCTTCGTTCCGCGCAGCGGCTCCCGCAGCGGGATCCGCTGGAGGGCATCCCTGCCGGTGTCGAAGATGATGGAGTCCCACGACGCAGCGGCGATCGAGTCCGCGTAGCGAGCGACGCACCGTCCCCGGAAGTAAGCACGAGTGTCCTCCGGAGGTTCGAGCACGGCTCGCTCGATCTCCTCGTCCGTGGTAAGACGCTCGACCTTCCCCGCTCCGGCCAGGCGATGGTAGAGCCCCCGGCCACGGCGGACGTCGTGATACTGGAGGTCGATCATGGCGAGTTTCGCATCGCGCCAGTCCAGCCGGTCGCGCTCGCGATAGGCCTCCAGGAGCCGGAACTTCGCCACCCAGTCGAGCTCCCGGTGAAGGGAAAGGGGCTCATCCTCGATCCCGGCGAGGACCGCCTCCCACCAGGCGAGCACGTCGGCGTTCTCGGGGGTCGCCTCGGTCTCCTTGACGAACTTCTTTGCGTGATCCAGGTACTCCCACTGAAGCTCCAGGGCACGGATCCGCCGCCCGTCTCGGAGGCGCACGACCTCGCGGCAGGAAGGATCTCTGGAGACCGCGTGCAGGGCCGTCACCGGCTCCTCGAGGGAAAGATCGGGCAGGAGTTCGTCCTCGATCATCTTTAGGACGAGCGCGGTGGTACCGACCTTCAAGAAGAGGGCGACCTCGCAGAGGTTCGCGTCGCCCCCGATGCAGTGCAGCCGCCGATACTTCTCCGGATCGGCGTGCGGCTCGTCGCGCGTGTTGATTATCGGCCGCTTGAGCGTCGTCTCAAGACCGACCTCTGCCTCGAAGAAGTCCGCGCGCTGGGAGATCTGGAAGGGAATC
>JACDEY010000237.1 GCA_013816105.1 Actinomycetota bacterium | reverse complement strand
CACCATCGTAGCGCCTTCCTCTACGGCAACCTCGTAATCACCGGACATTCCCATGGACAAATCCCGCAGGCCGGGAAGGGCTCCCCGATGGCTCTCCAAGAGCCCCCGCAGACGGCGGAAGTACGGGCGGCTGCCCTCCGCGTCGAGCCCGGCGGGCGGGAGCGTCATGAGCCCGACAGGCCGGATCCCCTTCAAGGAGAGCATCTCGTCGAGAAACGCCGGCAGGGCCTCCGGTTCGGTTCCCTGTCGTACTCCCGTGAAGTCGACTTGCACCAGGCAGGCAAGCTCGCGGCCCTCCTGGAACGCTCGCCGCGCGACGGCCAGGATCGCGCGGCCCGGCTCCGCCGAGTGAACGACGTCTGCCAGCGCAGCCACCCGACCGGCCGTCCCGCGCTGCAGCTTGCCGACGAAGTGCCAGGTCGCAGGGAGGCGAGGTGCCTTCGCCGCGAGGTCGGCGGCGTAGTTCTCAGCAAAGTGCTCCACCCCAATCTCCCTGGCCCGCTGCATCACTTCCAGGGTCACGGTCTTCGTTGCCGCCACGAGCGTCACGTCCTGCGGATCCCTTCCCGAGCGCTCGCAGGCCGAGCCGATCCTGGTTCGGACCTCCCGGAAGGCCGTTTCGATGTCCATCGTTCAGAGGAGCGCGGCGATGAGCGCCTGACGACCGGTCCGTCCTTCCCCTCTGTAGGAGTAGAACCGCCCGGGCTCGCACGCCGTGCAGAGGTTCGATCGCTGGAGGTGCGCGACTCCGAGCTGTCGCAGCATCCGCTCGACGGTGGCAGGGAGATCCAGCCGTGGCTTTCTCGGGCCGTCCTCGACGACGCAGGCCCGTCCGGCCTCGGCGGATACGGCCTCCACGACCTCCGGCCCCACCTCATAGTGATCGGGTCCGACGGCCGGGCCGATAAGCGCCTCGATCCTGGCGGGATCCTCAAACGCCGCCAGGGCAGAACGCAGGATGCCGGCGGCGACACCGCGCCAGCCGGCGTGGACGGCTGCGACGCGCCTTGCCGCCATGTCGACGAGGGCGAGCGGAACGCAATCTGCCACCGTGACGGCGATGGGCACGCCGGACGCGCCGGCCACGAGAGCGTCGGCGCCGGACACCACGTCATCACCGAGGTCGAATCTCGCTCCGGCGTCCGCGGGTCCAACCGATCGCACGACGCTGCCGTGAAACTGATGCGCGGCAACGAAGGCCGGGATCCCTAGCGCCGCGCAGGCTCGCCTTCGGTTCTCCGCAACGAGAGCGCGGTCGTCTCCCGACCGCATGCCGAGGTTGAGCGCCGAGAACGGCCCGCTGCTGACGCCGCCGCCCCGCTCGGTGAATGCGACCAGCACGCCCCTCTGACGGAGGGAGACGTCGACGAGAGCGGAGATTCCGTCCTCGAGAGCGATCGGACGAAGCATCGAGAAAGACGCTACGGGATTGGTGGGGGCGGAGAGATCCTCCTCAGGCGGGGGAAGGGCGCCTCGGCCGTCTCTCCGCCCCCACATCATGGGCCCGCGGCCGCCGGTTTGGCGGCGTCTGGGCTCAGCTCTTCAGGAAATCGGGAATGTCCAGGTCTTCCTCCGCGTCGAAGACCACCGTCGCGGGGGCCGGCTTGAACATCTCGTCCTCGTCCTCGTCTTCGAGCAAGGACGGAACGGGTTGCCGCTCGCGTGGAGGCTCGGTCTCGAGGACCCTCGCGAGTCGACCGTTCCTGCCGTTCCCGAGCTTGTCGAATCCGGCGGCGATGACCGTGACCCGCACCTGGTCGCCCAGCGCGTCGTCGATCACCGTCCCAAAGATGATGTTCGCGTCGGGGTGAGCCACCTTGGTTATGGTCTCGGCCGCCCGGTTCACCTCGTGCAGGGCAAGGTCCGACGGGCCGGCGATGGAAAGGAGAACTCCCTTCGCCCCGTCGATCGACGCCTCGAGGAGGGGCGAGGAGATGGCCTTCTTCGCCGCCTCCTCCGCGCGGCCTTCTCCGGACCCCAGCCCGATGCCCATCAGGGCCGAGCCGGCTCCCGTCATGACCGCCTTCACGTCCGCGAAGTCGAGGTTGATGAGCCCGGGCGTCATGATGAGTGACGTGATGCCATCCACGCCCTGATACAGGACCTGATCGGCCATCCGGAACGCATCGACCATGGGCGTCGCCGCGTCCGATACCTGCAGGAGGCGGTCGTTGGGGACGATGATGAGGGTGTCGACCTCGCTCTTCAGCTCGCTGATCCCCATGTCGGCCTGCGTCGCACGCTTTCGCCCCTCGAAGGAGAAGGGCCGGGTCACCACGCCGATGGTCAACGCTCCGATCGTTCGCGCGACGTCGGCAACGATGGGGGCGCCGCCGGTCCCGGTCCCGCCGCCCTCGCCCGCCGTGATGAAGACCATGTCCGCACCCTTGAGGATCTCCTCGATCTCTGGGCGGTGCTCTTCGGCGGCGCGCTTTCCTACCTCGGGATTCGAGCCCGCTCCCAGGCCGCGAGTGGTCTCTCGACCGATATCAAGCTTTACGTCAGCTTCAGACATCAGAAGGGCCTGGGCATCGGTGTTCATGGCGATGAACTCGACGCCCTTGAGTCCGGCCTCGATCATCCGGTTGACGGCGTTGACGCCTCCGCCCCCGATCCCGATGACCTTGATCACGGCTAGGTAGTTCTGGGGAGCTTGCATGCCTCTCTCCTCCGTCCTCGGCGCGGTCCGCGCCCTACCTGGGGAAGTGCCGGTTCTAGTCTGAGCCGTCATATCTAACCCTCGAGTAGACCTACAGCTTATGTAAAGCTAAGCTACAAGCCGAGGACAGTACACCAGTGACCCCCGGGACGTCAACTGCTTTGAAAGGCTTAGAGCTACTCGATCGTCTGTTGTGTCTGTGGCCGAAGGGCCGGGGCAATCGGAGCGCGCA
>JACDEY010000236.1 GCA_013816105.1 Actinomycetota bacterium | reverse complement strand
GGGCTCTCCTGCACGACCCAGCCGTTCCCGTCGGGGTCGGTGAAGAAGACAAACGAGTTCCAGTCCCCGCCTCGCCCATCCACCCAGGCACCATCGTCGAAGTGGCGGACCTCGCTGACCTCGACCCCGCGCTGCAACAGTTCAGCCCGGGCGGAGTCGATGTCGGACACGACAACTGCATGCCCTGGGCCGAGCCCGGCGGCGTGTCGACGATCCCGATGCCAAGGGCTATCGAGCACGCAGAACCGGAGGGGTGAGCTGCACGACACGCATCTCCTCGCTGATCCGCGTGTCGTGGTCGAGGTTGAAGCCGAGCTTTCCGTGTAGAAGCTCTTCGCCCGGTCCACGTCCTTGACGGGAACCGCCACCACCTCGAGCTTCCAATCCATGGGCCTCCCCTTTCGTGCAGTCCGCCCTCGACGATTGAGCCTCTGACACTAGCCGCAGGCGCGTGACATGATCCGCTGTCCCTGGGACGCGGGAGGCGCCGATGCTGGGATGGCCGGGGTGGATAGGCGTGGTGAGCGATGACTTGGAGCGCCAGCGGGCCTTCTATCGAGACGTCCTGGGACTTCACGAGCGCGAGGCGGGCGAGGGCTTCGCGATCTTCGAAATCGACGGGAACATCCTGGAGCTGCTTGCGCGGTCAGACGCCCCGCAGTACGCGAGTCGGTGCGTGACCGTCGGGTTCGTTGTCGAGGACATCGAGATTGCTCGGGAGGAGCTCCTCCGTCGCGGGGTGAAACCGGTCACCGGGGTTGAAGGCCCGTCCGAGGGTCAGTACTGGGCCTACTTCCGCGATGTGGAGGGCAATCTGTTCGAGCTCGTCCAGCGCGTGAGCCAAGGAGCGTCGGATCTCCCGAATCAGGGTGGCGGGATGGAGGCATGAGATGAATGAGATGCCTGATACCGAACGATGGGTGTACAGGATGGGCGGTGCCGCAGCGGTTGTTGGCGCGGTCCTCGGGATGGTTGGAAACCTCATCCACCCGGTGACTCCGATGGATGATCCGGAAGGGGTCGCGCGAGTCATTGCCGAGAGTGGGACGTGGGTGCCGATCCACCTTGCGATCGTCATCGGCATCGCGCTCATGCTTGGTGGCCTCATCGCCATTCATCACTCGATCCGCGGAGGAGTTGCCGGCGCGCTGGCTCGCTTCGGGCTGTTCGCAGCGGTCGCCGGTATCACCGTCGGCCTGTTACTGGTCATCCTGGACGGGGTCGCCGCTCGACAACTCGCGGAGGAATGGGCCGCAGCGCCACCCGACCAGCGGGCCGCTGCTCTGGCCCTAGTGACCGCCAACGAGACGATCAACTTCGCCCTCGCCAGCCTTTTCAACATCATCTTTGCGGGCGTGACCTTCATTCTGTTCGGTCTGGCCGTGGCACTCAGCGACGCGTACCCTCGGTGGCTCGGATGGATCGTCGTCATGGCCGGCATCGGCTCGATCGCCGCCGGTTCGGTCCAGGCGTTCACCGGCGAGCCGAGCGATGCATCGAGGGTTCTGACGATAATCGGCCCCACGGTCATCACCCTCTGGATGCTGGGGATGGGAGTCCTGCTGCTGCGGAGGACCCGCACGACCGAGCCATCGCCAAGTTCTACGCTCGATGGGCGATAGGGATCTGCGCCTCAGGGACTCGGCGGGGCCGCGTGAGGTCATGGTGGATGTGCGGGCACCGGTCGACTTCACTCGCGAGCGGTAAGGGCACTCTCGCTCATCGCGCGGTTCTTGACGGGACATCGGACGATCTGGTTATGTGGCCTACCCCAAGATCGGCCCTGGGGAGCTTGTACCACGGTGTCTTGGATTCTCGATCTCTGGAGGGTCTACGTGGGATCCGGTGTGCCTGGATGGTTCCAGTCGTGGGCGGAACGGCTCGACCGGCGGCGCGGTTGGGACAGGGTCCCCCGGCCCCTGGGACTGCTCATGCTGAAGGGCATCCAGGACAGGCTTCGCCGGAAGAACCTGTATGACACCGACTCGACCAAGCCGGTCGAGTCCCTGCTCCCGAAGGAACCCGACCCCCGTGCTCTGACCAGCCGGACCCTTGACGGCACGTTCAACGACCTCGAGTCACCGGGGATGGGGAGTGTCGGGAGCCGGTTCGGACGGAACGTCCCCCTCCAGCACACCTTCCCCGAGAAGGAGCCGCAACTCCTCACGCCGAACCCTCGCCTGGTCAGCAGGGAGCTCCTTACTCGCGAGCGGTTCCAGCCGGCCACCACCCTGAACGTCCTGGCCGCCGCGTGGATCCAGTTCGAGGTCCACGACTGGTTCAGCCACGGCAAGGGCGACTGGGACACCGCGTGGAAGCTCTCCCTTCAGGACGACGACCCCTGGCCGGAGAACCCCATGCGGATCCCAAGGGCCATGAAGGATGCCTCCTGGGTCGACGACGGGTCGCCACCCACGTTCACGACCTCGGACAGCCACTGGTGGGACGGCTCCCAGGTCTACGGGAGCGACGCAGCCTTCGCCGGAGCTCTCCGATCGAACGAGGGGGGGGAAGCTCCGGATCGGTCCGGATGGGCTCCCGCCTCCTGAGCTGGAGGCGCACGTGGACCTCACGGGGGTGGCCGGCAACTTCTGGGTCGGCCTGGCGTTGCTCCACGCGGTGTTCATGCTGGAGCACAACGCCATCTGCGACCGCCTCCGCGCCGAATACCCCACCTGGACCGACGACCAGCTCTACGACAAGGCCCGGCTGGTCAACGCGGCGCTGATGGCCAAGATCCACACGGTGGAGTGGACACCGGCGATCATCGCCACCCCACCAGCCAGCAGGCCATGCGGGTCGACTGGTGGGGAATGGTCGGCGAGCGGGCCGTGCGGCGATTCGGGAGGTTCAGCAAGCTCGATCTCCTCACCGGCGTGCCGGGATCCACGAAGGA
>JACDEY010000041.1 GCA_013816105.1 Actinomycetota bacterium | reverse complement strand
GCACGAGGGTCCACGGGAAGATGATCGTTGCCGGGTGTTGGCGTCGTGGGTTCCCGCCGTGGCATGGCGCTGCAGTCTATCGGTCGACCCGACGCCGGCGGCCCCCGCGGCCCCCGCGGCCTAACGCGTCGCGGAGCACGGAGAGCTCGAGGGAGTCCCTGTTCCGCCAGAGCACCGCCAGGTAAGCCCCAGTCGCGATCGTCCCGAAGGCCAGGAACCCGACCGGAGACGTCCCGAAGGCCAGGCGTGTCCCGAGTCCCAGGGCCCCGAAACAGACGGCGGACGCGCCGGCCGCGATCCAGAGGCCCGGACCGAGCGGGCTCAGCCGTTGCAGGACCCAGAGCTCCACGACGGCCGCCACATTGTTAACCACGATGCTGACCGCCCACGAGATCGCCGCGCCGGTGAGCCCGTACCGGGGAATCAGCACCAGGTTCATTCCAATGTTCAGCAGGAGCGCCACGACGGTGTTCGCCGTGTTCACCATGCTGTGACCGGCCATGAGCAGGATCGTCGTCGCGGGACCGGCCGCCATGCTGACGAGCATGGCGAGGGCCAGGATGGTGAGCGCGGTCTGCCCGGCCACGAACTCGCCGCCGAACACCCGAAGAAGCACCGGGGCGAAGACGGCCAGGGTGAGGTAGATCGGCCAAGATGCGAGCATCAGCCACCCCGTCGAGGTCCGGTAGATGGAGGCCGCCCCCTCGGAGTCGTTCTTCGCGAGGAGGGCGCTGATCCGGGGCGAGATGACGAGGTAAACGACCGTGATCGCGAAGGATCCGAGCTTCACGTAGCGCGTGGCGCCGTTGTAGATCCCCGCGTCCGCCGTGGAGCGAAGGGCGCCGAGAAGCAGCGTGTCGAGCCACGTGACGGTCGTCGAGAAGACGGCCGCGAACGCCCGGGGAGCGGCGAACCGCCAGAACTCGGAGGCGAGCGTTCGGGTCGGAACCGGGGCGTCCACCTCGTCCGTTGCCCTTCGCTCGGCGCGCCCGAGCAACCGCAGCAGCCAGCCGAGTCCGACGAGGAACCCCACCGCGACCGGCGTGGCGTAGGCCAGGGCGATCGCGACCCCTCCCAGGCCGGCCGCGATCGCGGCCATGGCCAGCAGCGGCCGGGCGATCGGCCGCCCGATGTTGTTGATGACGACGAGCGGCATCATCGTCTGGAACCCCCGCGTGGCGGCCAGGACGACCGCGGAGGCAGCGGTGACCGATACGAACGGCGCCAGGACCCTGATGTAGGGCACGATCGCCCCCGCGTGGCGGCCGTCGGCGACCAGGTCCGCGATACGAGGTGCGAGTACGAAAAGGACGGCACCGAGCGCGCCCCCCAGGACGAGAACTGGAACGAGCGCGATCCGCACGGTGCGGCGGAGGTCGAGCGGGCGCCCGAGCGCGCGATACCTGGAGATCATGCGGGCCGATCCCGCGTCAGCCCCGAGCTTCGCCAGACTGCTCGCAATGAGATAGAGGGCGACGGCCTCGTAGAACGCCCCGGTGCCGGCGGGGCCGAGCTGCCGGGTGATCACCACGACGAAGAGGAATCCGAAGACCCCGGCGCAGATGCTGCCCGCTAGCTTGATGAATCCGTCCCGCGCCACGCCGACTAGCAGGGAATGCCGGTGCGCGGGCTCTGACATCGGTCGTGGAGTCTAGATCGCGTCCGTTATCCTGAGCGTTCGTGAGCTTTCGAACGCGGCGCAGCGGATCTCAGGAGGCCATCCTGCTGATGCCCGCCGCCGCCGGCTCGGCGGGAATGGGCGTGGTGGCGGCGCAGGCCCCCCTCGTCGGCGCGGGCGCGGGCGCGCTCACCATCCTGACGCTCATGCCGTGGCGCCTGCTGTTCGTGCTCATGACGGGCGCCGCCATCTTGAACCGGTTCCGATTCGACGTCGCCGGGGTCACGCTGCAGCCGGCCCACCTGATCCTCGTGCCCGTGCTGCTTCGCGTCTTGCTGTTCATGCGCAGCGACGCGCGACCTCGCTGGCGCTGGCCCGAGACGGTCATCGTCCTGTTCATCGCGGTCCAGTTCGTGTCGAGCTATCTCTTCGCCGAGGTCCGGCTGAGGAGCCTCCTCGTCGCCGGCCTGCTCCTCCTGGGCGCCCTCGCTTATCTGGCCGTCTACTTCGGGGTCTGCGACCGGAAACGATTGATATTCGCCGCGAGGGCCCTACTGATCGCGGCCATGGCCAACTCGGCGATCGCCCTCCTCGCGGTGGCCGCCTACTACACGGTCGGGTCGACGTTCGGCGTCAGCGTAGGGGGCATAGGGGCCCCGGCGGCCGGCCTCGCGGCGGAGTACAACATCCTTGGCTCCATGTCCGCGTCGGCGGCGCTGGCGTTCGTGGTGCTGATGCGCGAGGACAACCCCCTGTTCCCTCGGAGGTACAGCCTCCTCGGGTTCTGGCTCTGCACCGGGGCTCTGGTCGCGAGCCTCACGCGGGGCGCATGGATCGCGTTCGCGGTCGGGCTCCTCGCTTCGCTCCTCATTCGTCGGCGCGCCACCCGGCGCAACCGGCTGGCCCAGATCGGCCTGACCTCGCTCGCCCTCGGCGTCGGCTTGCTCGGGCTCTTCCAGATCGCCGTCGCGCCTTCGGACGTCTCCTCCCCGGACAACGCCGTCGTGGTGAGAGCCCAGCGACTCCTCCTTTTTACCGAGGGCTCGGGCCAGAACCGCGTGTCCGAGTGGCAGACAGCGCTCGGCGAGATTCCAAGGTCGCCCATCCTCGGCCTCGGCACCAACTCCTATGGCCAGCGCCACGCCGCCCCCAAGAAGCGCCCCTCGGAGGCGAAGGGCGCGTACATCGGCAATCTCTACATCCGCACCCTCTACGACTCGGGGGTGGTGGGTCTGGTGCTGTTGCTCACCTTCCTCGCGGCCGTGCTGTGGCCCAAGCGGATCTTCCGGGTCTCCCGAGGCGATCTGGCGCCGGTCGCCTGGGCCCTCATGTTCATGTACTTCACGATGGGCGTGGCCTTCGTTGCCACGGACGCCTCGTTTCAGCTTTGGCCATGGATCGTGCTCGGCATGACCAGGGCGGCCCGGTCGCTCACGCTTCGGCAGGAACTGGTCGGGCGGGTCGTTCCGGGGACCAATGGGGATGGCGAGGGAAACGGGCACCGCGGCGGAGGGAACGGCCACCGTGTCGGCTCGGGCAATGGCAGGGTCTTGGAGGCGCTGAAACCGGACGCCGGGGCGGAGAAGCCCTGGCCGGGCAGCAGGAGCGGGCTCAGGAATGACGGCTTCTGAGGAGAAGCCGTCCGAAGAGGACGGAACCGAGCCGGGCCTCCCAGGGCATCCCCCTCGGGTCCTGTACATCGGCGGGGGCACGAAGAGCGGCAGTACCCTCCTCGACCTGATGCTCGGGCAGGTTCCCTCCTTCTTCTCTGTGGGGGAGCTTCGCCAGATCTGGCAGCGCGGCCTGGTTGAGAACTCGCGCTGCGGGTGCAAGGAACGATTCTTCGACTGTCCCTTCTGGACCGCGGTGGGCGCTGAGGCGTTCGGGGGATGGGGCAACGTTGACGTGCAGGAGGTGCTCGCCCTGCGGAACTCCCTCGACACCGTTTCTTCCCTTCGGGCGTTGAAGGCCGACTCCTCGGACCCGAGCGGGGACGAGAGGATCGAGCGGTACGTAAGGATCCTCGACCCTCTTCTTCGGGCCATCGGACACGTCTCGGGCGCCGGCGTCATCGTGGACTCTTCCAAGACGCCATCGCACGCGCTGCTGCTCAGGAAGGTTCCGGGGATGGACCTCCGATTGGTCCACCTCGTCCGGGACAGCCGGGGCGTCGTCTACTCCTGGCGGCGGTCGACACGAGGTAAGGAGCGTCGGAGGAAACTCCGGAGCCTGCGAACGAGACTCGGGATGAGCGCCGCCGCCTCGATGCGATGGCTTTCCTACAACGCCAGGATCCCTTCGCTCGGCGCCCTCGGTGTGCCTTATCACCTCGTCCGGTACGAGGACCTCGTTCGGGAGCCCCGCGCGAACCTCCAGCGCGTCCTCGACCACGCCGGGTCGCCGGCCGAGGGCTTTTCCCTGCCGTTCCTCCGAAACGGCGGGGTGTTGCTCGGCCCGAACCATACGGTTTACGGGAACCGGCTACGTTTCTCGTCGGGGGAGCTCGCACTGCGCGTGGACGACGAGTGGCTGCAGAAGATGCCCGGCTTGAGCCGCGCGTGGGTGACGGCCATGACATTTCCGCTGCTCCGCAGGTACGGCTATGCGTTGCGGCCCCGAAAGGCCCCGGCGATCCCGGCCCCGGACACCGCAGCTCGCTGATCGGTCCCGATGGCATCCCCCAACGTCGTGCTGGTCACGGTGGACTGCCTCCGGCGCGATCGAATCTCTGCCTACGGCCACGAACGGCGAACGACCCCGTTCATCGACTCCGTGCTGGACCGAGCGCTTCACTGCACCTCGGCGCACAGCGTGTCGTCCTGGACGTGCCCGGCCGTCGTTTCGTTGCAGAGCGGTCTGTATCCACACCGCCACGGGGGCGGTCTGGTGCCGGGAGAGCCGAAGAACCTGAGCAAGCACAACCTTCCCACCACCACTCCCAACGACATCCCGCTCCTCTCCGACCTCCTTGGTGCCAGGGGCTACGCGACCGCCGCGGTCGGCGCCATCTGGAACGCTCACCTGTCGCTTCCCGGCAGGTTCGGCCACATGGTCATGCTCGAGAAGGCCGCCCCCAAGGTCATGCGGGTGGCGCAGAAGTGGATGCGAGCGCAGGACAGCCCGTTCTTCCTCTGGCTCCACCTCGGGGACGCCCATGAGCCCCTGAACATTCCCAGGAGGATGTGGAACACCTTCGGCAAGGTGCCGAGGCTTCCGAACGTGCGGCGGTGGGACTTCACGAAGTCGGGCGCCGACGTCGATTCGGAGGCGTTCGCTCGCTATCGCGACGCGCGCGTCCGGCTTTACGACGTCGCGGTTCGCGCGGTGGACGCCGCGATCGCCGATCTCTGGTCGGCGCTGGAGTCGGCCGGCCTCCGCGAGCGGACCATCGTCGTCCTGACCTCCGACCACGGAGAGGAGTTCTGGGAGCACCGGGAGGAGGAGTTGAGGGATTTCACGGACCCACGTGACGTGTACGGAGTCGGCCACGGCCACAACCTCTTCCAGGTCCACACGCTCGTCCCTCTGGTCGTCTCCGGGCCGGCCATCCCGGCTCGAGAGATACGCAACAACGTGAGCCTCGTGGACGTCTTCCCGACGGTGCTCGAGGCCGGCGGCAGGGACGTCCCCGAAGGGGACGGCCGGTCTCTTCTCGGCAGGGAGGAGGAGCGGCCGGTCCTGTCCGAGGGCATCGCCTACGGCTTCGAGAAGAGGTCGGTCGTTTTCGGGGACCGCAAGCTGCTGTCCGCACCCGGTGACGGATACGAGCGTGTCTTCCGCCTCGGCCCGGACCGCCGGGAGACGGCGGTCATCGAGGACCCCAGGGAAACGGAACGCCTTCGCCGACTCCTCCCGGGCGAGCCCTCGGTGGTGGGGGAGCAGGTCGAAGCGACCGAGGAGATCTTGGAGCATCTACGAGGCCTCGGCTACATCGAGTGATTCCGGGCCGCCCGCCGAACCTCTCAGGCTCGAGTGGACGGCTGCTCGCGAAGCACGAAGCGCTTCAGCTTCCCGGTCGGTGTTCGGGGAAGCTCGGAAACGACTTCGAACGACTTCGGAACCTTGAACGCGGCCAGCCGCCGCCTGCAGGATCGCCGAAGCTCCGCGGGCAGATCGGAACCTTCCCACTCCGGGTCGCGCCGCACGAAGGCCATCAGGACCGGGACCCCGCTGCCGTCGTCGGAGGTCACGACGGCAGCTTCAGCCACGCCGGGGTGCCCGCGAAGGACCTCTTCGATCTCGCCCGGAGCCACCCACATCCCGCCCAACTTGACGAGATCGTCTAGGCGCCCCTCGCAGAAGAGGCGACCCTCGACCATCCGAACGAGGTCTCCGGTGCGCATCCAGTCTCCGGAGTACGTGCGGGCCGTGAGCTCCGGGCGGCGCCAGTAGCCCGCGAACGTCGTCGGACCGCGAACCCAGAGCTCGCCCGATTCACCCTCGGCGACCTCGTGCTGGTCACGGTCGAGGACTCGGGCCTCGTAGCCGTCGAGCGGCCGGCCCGCGCTGCCGGGGACGACGTCGTCGGGCCGGTTAGAGGTGACGTGGTGCAGGGCCTCCGTCGAGCCGAGCCCGTCCAGCAGGGGCAGGCCGAACCGGTCGCGGAAGCGTGTGAACAGGTCTTCCCCAAGGGCCTCTCCGGCCGAGATCACCATGCGGATGGAGTCGGGAAGCCGCGCTTCCTCCAGGCGCGACAGCCCGTCGAAGAACGCGGGCACCCCGAACAGTAGCGTCGGGCGGGCGCGGTTCAAGAGTCCCTCGACCCTTCCGGGGACGACCGGGGCTTCGTCCACGACCACGGTGGCGCCCGCGGCCGCGGGAAGGTACACGGAGTTCCCGAGGCCGTAGGCGAAGAACATCTTCGAGACGGATAGCACGACGTCGTCGGGCTCCATGGCGATCACTTGCCGGCTCAGGGCCGACGGGGCCGCCCGGAGGTGACGGTGGCGGTGCATCGCGGCCTTCGGAAGGCCGGTCGTCCCCGACGTGTACAGCCACAGCGCGACGTCATCCTCCGTCGTCGGCGCGGCCCGAAGCGGGGATGGTCTTCCGCAGACCTCCTCCCATGTCAGGGCTCCCTCGCCGGAGACGCTCCCTCCGACGAGCACGCATGGCACGTCGGAGCGCCGCGTGGCCGGAAGGACGGCCGAAGCCGAAGCGTGGTCGCAGACGGCGCCGCGGGCCTCGCTGTCGCTCAGCATGAAGTGGACGTCCGCGGCCGACAACCCCGAAGCCACCGGCACCGGAACCAGGCCCGCCTTGATGGCACCCCAGAACGAGAAGACGAACTCGACCCGGTCACGCGTCGCGACCAACACGCGGTCGCCGATCTCCAAGCCCAGGCCGAGAAGCCCCGATCCGGCGGCGTTCGCCGCAGCCGCCACCTCCTCATATGTCCAGATCCGCCCCTCGCGGACCAGGTAGGGGCGCTCGGCACGCCCGGGAACCAGGTTGCGCTCGAGGAGGTCGGTTGTGGCGTTGTAGGGGGGGTGACCAGCTGGCTGGCTCGATCCGATGGCCCTCACCCCGTGTCTCCGGAGGCCCGCGCGATGTTGGCCGGGTCGAGGAGGCCGTTCCAGGTTGCGGCGGGGAGGATCTCGAGGACGACGAAGGCGATCGTTCCCTGCAGCGCCGCGGCGTAGCGCCTCCAGGCGTAGGGGCGCTGCGGGCCGTCGCCCCAACAGCCATCGAGGGCCGCGGCCCGGACCCCGGATTCGTCCTGATCGGTCCCGACCTCGTAGCCGAGCTTTCTCACACGCGGGCCCTCGAACACCTCGCCGAGGTGGATGCGGCCCTCCGCGATCGCGCCGGCCAGGTCGGGTCCCGCGGCGGCCGGGTCGACGTAGGCGAGGTTGTACGAGAGTTTCGCGTCGCGGTAGCGGTAGCGGGTGCAGCGGCGGAGGAGGTCGGCATCCGGCGGCAGTGGAGGCGAGATCCACCCGGGGTGGGGGGGTTCGCTCAGCTCTTGGGAAACGAGCTCGAGCTCGGGTGGGGCTCCGACGTTTCGCTCGATCACCGATGCCAGGGAGATGTCCCGGGCGCGGAGCACGTCCAGGAGACGCTCCATCGGTTCCCCGCGAGCGCCCGTCAT
>JACDEY010000235.1 GCA_013816105.1 Actinomycetota bacterium | reverse complement strand
GCATGGGCGTCATCGTCTGGAGCCCGCTTGCCGGAGGCTGGCTCTCCGGGAAGTACCGCCGTGGGGAGGAGCCGCCCGGGGATTCGCGGGCCGTCCGCTTTCGGAACCGCCCGGTGGCCGCGAGGTACGACCCGAGCCGTCCGGGCAACCAGCGGAAGCTCGACCTGATCGAAAATCTCTCGGCCATCGCCGACGAGGCCGGGCTGTCGCTGACCCACATGGCGATCGCCTTTTCGCTCGAGCACCCGGGCGTGACGTCGACGATCATCGGTCCCCGGACTCCGGAGCAGCTGGATGACCTCCTCGGGGGAGTAGACGTCCGGCTCGACGCCGGCACGCTCGACGCCATCGACCAGGTCGTGCCCGCCGGCTCCGTGGTCGAGGAGGCCGACCGCGGCTGGCAGCCTCCCTGGCTGGAGCCCGCCGCCCGCCGCCGATGATCGACCGCTTCCTCCGCGCGTGCAGGCTGCAGGACGTGGACCGCACCCCCGTGTGGTTCATGCGCCAGGCCGGGCGCTATCTGCCCGAGTACCGGGAGCTCCGCGAGGGCCGGGACGTGCTCGCGATGTGCCGTGCCCCGGACCTCGCGGTGGAGCTGACCCTGCAACCCCTTCGGCGCATGCCGGTGGACGCGGCGATCCTGTTCTCGGACATCATGGTGCCGGTCGCGGAGATGGGAGCCGGCGTCCGGATCGAGTCGGGCGTGGGTCCGGTCGTGGACTCCCCGGTGCGTTCGCGCGAGGACATCTCGCGACTTCGCCGGCTCGAGCCCGAGGCGGCCGTCCCCCACACCCTCGAGGCGATACGGCTGCTTCGAAAGGAGCTCGCGGTGCCTCTGATCGGGTTCGCCGGAGGACCGTTCACCCTGGCCAGCTATCTGGTCGAGGGAGGCCCCTCTCGAACGTGCGAGCGCACGAAGGCGCTGATGCACGAGGACGAGGAGGCCTGGGCGGAGCTCATGGAAACGCTCGGATCGAGCATGCTGGCCTATCTTCGGGCGCAGGCCGAGGCCGGTGCCCAGGCGCTACAGGTGTTCGACAGCTGGGCGGGGGCGCTCGACCCCGAGGACTACACGCACTTCGTGCTCCCGACCATGCGGGAGATCTTCGGCGGGCTGATCGACCTCGACGTCCCGACGATCCACTTCGGGGTGGGGACCGGTGAGCTCCTCAGCCTCCTTCGAGACGCCGGTCCCTCGGTCGTGGGCCTGGACTGGAGGGTTCCCCTGCACCTCGGGTGGGAGCGGGTCGGGTTCGACGTATCCGTCCAGGGAAACCTCGATCCGGCGGTCTGCCTCGCGCCGTGGGAGGCCGTCGAGACGAAGGCCCTCAACGTGCTTCGGCGAGCGGCCGGCCGAACGGGCCACGTGTTCAACCTGGGCCACGGCGTCCTCCCGGGCACCTCACCCGATACGCTGGCGCGGCTCGTGGACCTGGTCCACGAGCGGACGCAGCGCGGGCCGTCGTGAGCGGCGCCTCCGGGAAGCCAATCGGCCTGCTGGTCATGGCCTACGGCACCCCCCAGAGCGCGGAGGACATCGAGCGGTACTACACGGACATCCGGGGCGGTCGCGCGCCCACTCCGGCGCTGATCGCGGATCTCCGAAGACGGTACGACGCGATCGGAAACCGCTTCCCGCTCCTCGAGGTGACCAGGGGACAGGCCGAGGGGCTGGCTCGAGCCCTGAACCGGGCCGGGGACCGGGCCGGGACGTTCCGGGCATATGTCGGGATGAAGCATGCGCCGCCTTTCATCGGTGACGCCGTCGCGGGGATGCGTGAGGATGGCATCGAAAGGGCCGTCGGGATCGTCATGGCTCCGCACTGGTCGGCGATGTCCGTCGAGAACTACATCGATCGGGTGCAGGCATCGTCGACGGGTCAGACCGAGGGTCCCTCGTTCACGTTCGTGCGCCAGTGGTACGACCATCCTCGGTTCGTGCGGTACCTGGGCTCTCGAGTCCTCGAGGCTCTCGACGGGCTCGAACCGGAGAGAGCGGAAGCGGCGGCCGTGGTCTTCTCCGCGCACAGCCTTCCGACCCGGACCGACGGACGCGGCAACGCGCGATGCCTGCGGTGCGACGTGTGCCCCAGGTCGTGCAGGTACGTCGAGCAGCTCCGGCAAACCGCGGACCTGGTTGCCGCGAGCGCGAGGGTGCCCTCGTACCTCACGGCCTGGCAGAGCGCGGGCCACACCCCCCAACCGTGGTGGGGGCCATCCCTCGAGGACGTTATCCCGAAGCTCGCGGCCGACGGTCACACCGCCGCCGTCGTTTGCGCCTGCGGGTTCACCGCCGACCACCTGGAGACCCTTTACGACCTCGACGTCGAAGCTCGGACGGCGGCGGAGGAAGCCGGGATCGGCTTCGCGCGCACCGAGATGCCGAACGCCGATCCGTCATTCGTGGATGTCCTGGCGGCCGTCGTCCGAGACCACCTGGCTCGGGAGGGGAGCCGTCCGTGGTGACGCGGACGCGACGCGTGGTCGTCGTCGGTGGTGGGATCGCCGGCCTCGCCGCCGCGTACAGGTTGAGCCGTCCGGAGGGAAACGGCGTGCCGCTCGAGGTCACTCTGGTGGAGGCGGGAGAACGACTCGGCGGCAAGATGTCCTCGATCCGCGTGGGGGGGTTCGATCTGGAGGCCGGGGCGGACTCTTTCGTAGTTCGCAAGCCGCAGGCCGTGGACCTTTGCCGGGAACTCGGCCTGGGGGAAGACCTGGTCGTGCCGGCCTCCTCCGCCGCGTTCGTCCGCATCGGCGACCGGCTCGTGCCGTTCCCCAGGCGATCGTCGTTCGGGGTGCCCGCCGGACCCGCCGAGCTGCTCCGCTGGGCCGGGCTGTCTCTCCGAGGCCGTCTCCGCGCGGTCGGCGACCTGCTTCGCCCGCGATCGCCCGACCGCGGTGACGAGC
>JACDEY010000040.1 GCA_013816105.1 Actinomycetota bacterium | reverse complement strand
TGCGTCGGCTGCGAGACGCCCGCCGGAGGAAGCGTTTCGCTCCCAGGTTGGAAGCCCAGGAGCGGCACGGCTTCGGATGAGACGTTGGCTGGAAACGCGGAACCTTGGCTGGCAAACATGAACCGCCCACCAACTCGAGCTTTTACCTGTCCTTGGCTACCTCCACGCTGAGGGCGATCCTGCTCGTCGCCGCCGTCGTGGTCGGCGTGGTCGTGCTGGCCAGGGCGTTCGACACGAACGCGAGCGACGACCTTGCGGGCGCCCCGGGGCCGAGAACCTCCGAGCCGACCGATGGCACCCCGTCCGCTTCACCAAGCGGGGCCTCGCCGGGGAACAGCGCTTCCCCCTCCCCGGGCGCTCAGCAGAGCCCGCAGGTCGAGGGGGTCGTGGTCCAGGTGCGCAACGGAACCTCCACCACGGGGCTGGCGGCCAGCACCAGCGAGACGCTGGAGGCAGCCGGCTATTCGATGCAGGAACCGACGAACGCCGAGGCCATGGAGACGACCACCCTGTACTTCGCACCCGATGCCGAGGCGGCCGCACAGGCGATGCAACAGCGATTCTTCCCCGACGCGGTGCTTACCGCGGCTCCCGATGCCTTCCCGGCAGACGTCGACATCACCGTCATCCTGGGCGCCGACTACACCCCCACCTAGGGACCGAGCCCGGCAGTCGGCGGTCCGGCGGGGCTCCTCCGGCGACCAGCGATTGAGAAGATGATCGAAGCCGGAGCCACCCTGGGCGACCTGCGCAGTGACCCCATCCGAACGGCCATCCTGCTGGATTTCGACGGTACGCTCTCCGAGATCGCGTTGAGGCCCGAGATGGCTCGTCCCGCGCCCGATGCCGTTCGCCTGCTCGGGGACCTCTCTCGCGCCTACGGCGTCGTCGCCCTCGTGTCCGGTCGCCGGGCGGAGGAGCTCCGGGAGCTCGTCCCGGTCTCTTCCGTCGAGATCTTCGGGCTCTACGGCCTCGCCCCCGTCGTGGGCGCTGGAGCGGTGCGGAGCATTCTGCCGGCGGTCGAAGGCATCGTGGCGAGGCATCCCGGAGCTCGCCTGGAGGACAAGGGGCCCTCCGTGGCGGTCCACTTCCGCGAGACCGCCGATCCGGCCGCCACCGAGGCGGCCCTGGAAAGCGAGCTCGCCGGCATCGCGGACCGCGGCGGGCTCACGTTACTTCCGGGCAAGATGGTGCTGGAGCTGGCCCCCCGGACCGTTCCCGGAAAGGGCTCGGTCGTCCGGCGAGAGGTGCTGAGGCACCGGGTCGCGGCGTGCCTCTACGCCGGCGATGACGTTGCGGACCTGGACGCCTTCCGGGCCCTCGAGGAGCTTCGCACCGAAGGCATCCTCACCGTGAAGGTTGCCGTCTCGTCGGAGGAGACCCCGCGGAGGCTCATCGAGTCGGCCGACGTCGTCGTCCAGCGTCCGTCCGGTCTTCTGGAGCTGCTCCGGTCGCTCCTCAACTAGATCGGCGTCCCTCGCGGAGCAGCCGGACGGCCTCCAGGTCGTCGAGCTGCCGGCGGACCCATCGCTCGGCGGTGCCGCGGCGGATCGCCGCCCGAAGGCCCCGAATCCTTCGTCCGCGGTCCGCCTCCTCCATCTCCAGAGCCTGTGCGAGGGCCTCGGACGTCTGCAGGACGTCGAAGGGGTTGATGCAGATCGAGTACCGGCCGAGCTCGCTGAACGCGCCGGCATTCTCGGAGAGGATCAGCACGCCCCTGCGCCGGTTCACCAGCGGGCCCTCCTTCGCGATGAGGTTCATGCCGTCGTAGACGGGGTTCACCATCAGCACGTCGTACAGGCGATACGCGGCCACCACGGTGGGGAAGTGGTCGCCCACGACGACCCTGATGGGTGCCCAGTCATCGTCGCCCAGCTCGGCGTTGATGCGCCCCGCCGCGTGCATGCACTCCCGCATGTACTGCCGGTACTCGGCCATGCTTCCCCGAGAAGAGTTGAGGAGGGCGAGAAAGCGGACCCTCCGGCGCCACCGCGGATGCCGGCGCAGGAACGTCTCGAAGGCGAGGAACCCGCGAAGGATGTTTTTGGAAAGCTCCGTTCGATCGACACGAAGGATGAGCTTGGCGTCGCCCCTCCACCGTGCGAGGCGGCGGGAGATCCTGGTCACCTCATCGGTCGAGGCGGCGGTCTCCAGGCTCTCCGTGTCCGTGGCGACCGGGTAGACGCGCACCCGGACCGTGCGTCCCTGCCACTGGACGGACCGGCGGCGGAAATCAACCCGTGTTCCGGGCAGGATCCGGCAGGCGGTGAGGAAGTTCTCCGCCCACACCTCGGCCTGAAGCCCCAGCACGTCAGCGCCCAGGAGGCCGGCCAGTAGCTCCTCCCGGATACCGGTTGGCAGGATCCGTGTGTACGTGGGCCCGGCGTTCGGGATGTGTGAGAAATGGTTGATCAGGGCGTCCGGTCGCAGCTTGCGCAGCATGGCCGGGACCAGTGAGAGGTGATAGTCCTGGACGAGGAACGACGGCTCGCTCCCGGGCTGGCCGGCCTCCTCGTGCAGCGCGGCCGCGAAGGACTGGTTCACCCTCCGGTAGGCCGCCCAATCCCTCTGGGTGCCGTCGTCGAAGCGGGGAGTTCTGGGGACGTCCCAGAGGTAATGGTTCAGGAACCAAAGGATCCGGTTGGAGATCCCGTTGTAGTAGCGGTCGTACGTGGCCGGCGGGAACGACAGGTAACGAAGCCGGTAGCCCGTTCCCTCGACATCGACGTCGAAGTGGCCATCTCGAGCCCGTTCGCGGTCCTCCGCCGACATGGCGCTTGCGATCCAAAGCCCGCCCGCGAGCTGCAAGGCGCCCGTCAGGGCCGTGACGAGCCCGCCCCCCCCTCGCTTGGCGACGACGTTGCCGTGAGCGTCACGCTCGAAGGACACCGGGCCGCGATTGGAGGCCACCAGGACCTGGTGCTCAGCCACGAGAGGCCCGATTCGAGACGAACGGGAGGACGGCGTCGGCGAAGCCCAGGCCGTTCGGACGGGCGGTCACATAGACGTTCGCGGGCGGCGACACCTCGCGCGTTACAGCCTCGGCGTTCGCCACCAGGAACATGGCTCCGACATGCTCCGCCATGTCGACATCAGAGGGGGAGTCGCCGACCGCGATGCAGTTCGCCTTGTCCAGACCTCGCCGTTCGCGATCAAGGGCCACGGCGGCCCCCTTGCTCACGCCCCTCGGGAGCAGGTGATACGCGTGCATCTCGGTTACGTCCAGTGAGGGAAAGCGCGCGGCCCCCTCCGGAATGATCCCGTTGTCGAGGAGATCGAGCCAGCCGTACCCTCCCGCACCGAGCCGCATCCGAGCTTCCTGCAGGTCGACGAAGCCCCGAAGGAGCACCGAGCATTCGCGTTCGAGGAATGCCCATGGGGCATGGGGCTCGAGCCGGTGGGGGTAGGCGTCGAGGAGGAAGCCGGCCGCCCCGGATCGCTCGATGGCCTGGTACGCCGTTCCACTACCCCTAGTCACGCCGGGCGGCCGGATCACACGCTCGGCGCTCCCCTCCCGGTAAACGATCAGGCCGCCCACCTCCGGGATGAAGGCAGTGGCCCCGACGATCCTCGCGGCATCTCGAACCTGGTCCCGTGTGCGACCCGAAACGAGGACCAGATCGATCCCGGCCTCCGCGAGCGCCGCCACCGCGCTCGCCGGCTCTCTCGTGATCCCCTCTGGGCCCGCGAAGAGCGACCCCCCTCGTCCGAGCAGCGTTCCGTCGAGGTCCGTGTACACGGTTCGAACCTCCAGCGAGGCGGTGAGCTCGGCGAGATGGTCCTCCAGGCGGGACAGCACACAGTCATTCTGCGTGAAAGCGGACGATCCGAGCAGTGCCTCCGCCCTTGACGCCTCTCACGCCCGGATTTACCTTGATCGCAGAGGACACCCGCATGCTGAAGATCTCTCAGCGAACCGAATACGCCATGCGTGCGATGCTCGAGCTCGCGCTCCGCCGTTCGGCCGGAGGGGACGCACTGGTCTCCGCCCGCGCCATCGCCGACGCGCAGCACATCCCGTTGCGGTTCCTGGAGCAACAGCTTGGCGCCCTCCACAAGGCCGGTCTCGTTCAGAGCTTTCGCGGCGCCGGCGGTGGGTGCAAGCTCGCTCGCGATCCCTCGGCGATCAGCGTCGCGGACGTCGTGGACGCGATCGAGGGCCCCCTCTACCCGATGGGATGCCTGAGGACAGACGACCACACGTGCTTCCAGGATTCCCACTGCGGCGTCCAGGAGCTCTGGACCGAGGTCGACCTGGCCATCCGGCAGGTTTTCGAACGGACGACCGTTGCCGACCTGGCCGAGCGACACCGCAAGCGGGTCGAGTCTCCGGTCTGGGCGCCAAGCGAGCTGCTCCGGCCCGCCAAGCTCGGCCGGCACTAGGAGCCGCCCGGCCGGAGCCGGATCCAGCGCTTCCGCGCGGCAACGCCCGCGCTCGAGGCGATCGCCATCGCCACCACGATTGTCCCGACGGGTAGGGCCCCGATTCGGTTCGCGGGAACGAGGCCGGCGTGGACGGCGACCAGCGCCAGCGACATCAGGGAGACGGCGCCGAACCCCGGCGCGAGAGCCAGCCGTACCGCCCTGGGCGCGTCCGGAAGGGCCAGCCCGCTCCAGCCCACGCCGCTCGCCGCGAGCAGCACAAGCGCTGCCACAGCGTGGAGCAGCAGCGTCCACCAGGGGGGAAGCGGCGCGAAGGCGCCGAGGACGTCGGTGGCCCTCGGTGGCTCGTGGGGTCCGCGGAGGATCACGACGTCGGGACCGAACGTCGGAGACCCCGCTCGGGTGGCGCGGAGGAACCCCGGGGAGTCGAGGTCCCTAGTCGTGACGACGGGAGCTCCGGCGCGGAGAGCGGGCCGCACGGCTTCGAACAGGTCGAGGCTCAGCCTGTCGTCGTCGGCATTACCTCTGAGCGTCGGTTTTCCGGCGAGGGCATCCCCCGATCGGCCGGCGAAGACGACCACGCGGTCAGCGCCATCGCCGAGAACCGCTCGGACGACGCGCTCGTAGAACGCGATCCGAACGACGTCAGGGACATTCACGGCAAGGACCGTCGGCCCGTGGCCCGGCACTCCTTCCGCGTACCGGCCCACGGTGGCGATCTGCCCCAGCTCGCCGGGGTCGGTCTGAGGCCCCAGGGACCGGTACCAGGTGAGGGTCGACGGGACTATCACCAACCCGGCGATGAGGGTCATGAGCGCCGCCCTCCACACGGGCCGGCTGAGGCGTTGGAACCGGAGGGAACGCCGAGCTGGGAAGAACGGCGCCGCGCCCAGAGCCAGCGCCACGGGCAGGGCGAACGTGATCGCACGGTAGGTCGGAAGCTGCAGTCCGGCGAGCCCTGCGACCAGGACGAGAACCGTGAGCGTCAGCCAGACCGCCAGGAGCCGTCGAGAGGACTTTGTCTCGTTTCCCCCGAGATTCCGGGCGGCCAGGCACCCGAGGAGGAGCGCGATCGCGGTCGGAACGGGCCAGATGAGATCGAGCTCGCTTAGAAGGCGGGGCCCGTACCGGAACGCCGGGGGCAGGCGCTGGATGGCGTCGCTAACCGCCGTGCCGTTGATCGCGAACACCACGACGGCCGCCGCGGCCGCCGCGATCAGCCCCGCGAGCGCGATCGCCATGACCTCCCGGGAGATCGCCGGATCCCGAGCCCGCGATCCCATCCGTCGAACGAGCCAGCCCCACGCGAGCGTGGCCACGGTCACCGCGATGAATGCGGCCAGGAAAGGCCATTCCGCCAGCCCGGCGCCGGTCAGCATCACGGCGGCCACGGCGACGCGGCGGCGGCCGGTGGTCCAGGCGCAGATCGTCACGGCGGCCGCCAGGAGCCACAGCGTCATCAGGTTCTCGCTCTTTCCGGCGAGTAGCCGTGTGACCACCACGCATACGCTCGTGAGTGCCACGAACGCCCCGAGCGCCCACCCCCTGAGCCTCCACCGGGCCGCAAGCGCGCCTCCCGCGAGGGCGAGGCCCGATCCCATGGCGAGGGATGTCGTTAGTGCCGAGGACCAGGGGGAGGCAGCCATCGCCGCCTGCAGGGAGGCCGCCACCAGCGGAAAGGCGGGGCGCGCCCCGAGATGCGCGTCGGAGAGTCCCGAGGCCCCGGCCTTCCGGATCGCGTCGACGTAGAAGAAGGTGTCGTCGCCCCACGGCACGCGGAAGTGCCGCACCCCGAACGCCGCCGCGAAGAAGGCGATCCCCAGGACGCTGGCCACCACAAGAGGGATCCAGTCGTGGGGGTCGCTCCTCGCTTCCGCCTCCAAGACGTCGGGCCGGCCGGAGGCCTGGATCACCCGGCGACTATAGCCCTCACTCGAGGCTAGGCCGCCCTGAGGGGGATGCCGAAGAAGTCACCCTCCTCCGCCACACCCTCCAGGCCGGCGGAGTCCTGCGTCCAGAACTGGTTTCCATCGGAGGAGATCCCGATCGAGGAGCCGTGGAGGACGTTCGCGGCTCCGGCGTCCTGCTTCGTCCCCAGGTCCTCGCGTACGCCCACGGCGAGGTCGTCCTCCGGGCCCAGGCCGAAGTTCCCTGCCGCGAGGTTGGTGGCGAAGAAGTCCCCCTCCTCGGCGACGTCCAGAACGCCGGACGAGTCCTGCGTCCAGTGGGCGCCCCCGGCCACCAGCCCGGACGTGGATCCACTGAGGACGTGGAGAGCTCCCCTGCCACCGTTCTCCCCCTGGACGCCGATGGCGAGGTCGTCGTAACCGTCGCCGTCGAAGTCTCCCGGAGTCGGGACCCCGAAGCGGTCTCCGGCCTCGGGATCGTCGGCCACATTCGGGCTGTTCTCCGACCAGAACTCGTTCCCTTCGGACGTCAGCCCGGCCGGGGAACCGAAGATGACGTTCACCGACCCCGCCGCGTCGGCGGAGGCGATGCCCTCGTTGAACGCGTCGACCGCGAGGTCGGCGGAGCCGTCGGCGTTGAAGTCGCCCAGCGCGACCCCGCCCAGTAGGTCCTCCCCCTCTGCGACGCCGAGGATTCCCGGGCTGTCCTGATGCCAGAATTGATCGTCTAGAGCGCTGAGTCCGGTCGCCGAGCCATAAAGGACGTTGACGGCTCCGGTGTCCGGAACGAACCCCGGGTCCGGGAAGGTGCCCAGGTCCTCGCCGACCACGCCGATCGCGAGATCCTCGAAGGAGTCCCCGTCGATGTCCCCAGCGGCGAGGAAGGCGCCAAACCGATCGGAGGGCTCGGCAGTGTCCTCGATCCCCTCACTGTCCTGCGACCACAGCTGGTTCCTGCCTGCCATCAGGCCTTCCGGGGAACCGAGAAGCACATGCACGGCCCCCGCGGTGACGGCAGCCCCGAACCTCTCCCCCCGGACGCCGATCGCCAGGTCGGCGAAGCCGTCGCCGTTGAAGTCGCCGGCCCCCAATCCCGCGCTGAACTCATCGCCCTCCTCGGCGAAGTTCGGGATCCGGGGAGTGTCCTGGGTCCAGAGCTGAGTTCCTGCGGCCGTCAGCCCCAACTCGGAGCCATACAGCACGTTGACGGCGCCGCCGTCGATCACGGCGCCCACGTCCTCGGCACGAGCGCCCACGGCCAGATCGCCATACCCGTCGGCGTCGAAGTCGCCCACCGCGAGGTGAGATCCGAAGAAGTCGCCGGTCTCGGCGTCATCGAGGATGCCGGGCGTGTCCTGCGACCAGATCTGGTCGTTCGCCGCCATCAGGCCCCCCGAGGAGCCGTAGACGACGTTCACCGCCCCGGCCGCCTCGTCCCCGTTCACGCTCTC
>JACDEY010000234.1 GCA_013816105.1 Actinomycetota bacterium | reverse complement strand
CCTGACGGGCATCGAGGGCCTCAACATGCCGAAGAACGTCGAGGCGTCCGAGATGCTGCGCCTGAACATGATGATCCCGACCTGTGAGCCCGGCTCTTGTGCCGACTACTCACCGCTCGGAGTCATCGGCGGCGACATCGCCGGCTTCCCGAACGGGCGCCGGCTGGCCGATGACGTCATCGACATCTCGCTGCAGGTCGTCGAGGGCGAGCTCATCGGCAACCCCAACGATCTGGGTGACGGAGTGAACCAGAACGACAAGCCGTTCCTCAGCTCGTTCCCGTACCTCGCGATGCCGTTCTCCGGCTCCGACCCGGCTCCTCACCCGGGCCAGGTATAGACCGGAAGCACGGAGAGAAGAAGGAACGGGAGAACGATGGCGATGGAAGGGGCCCGTACCGCGTCCGGGCCCCTTCGAGCCTCTTCCGGCCGGAGGGTCGCCCGCCCCGGCCGGAAAGTGGCGCTGGTGGGGGTTTTGTCCATCGGGCTGTTCGCGCTCGGTGGGCTCGGACTCTTCAAGGCCGTGCGCAGCGAACCCCGGGCTCCCTCCGCCCTCGTGCGGGCCGCGGCGCCGGCACTCACCCGGCCCATCGTGGACGGCGGTTCGCTCGCGCAGCTCATCGCGGACCTCCAGGCACGGCTCCAGGCCGTGCCCGATGACTGGGAGTCCTACGCGTCCCTCGGCCTCGCCTACGTTCAGCAGGCCCGCATCACGGCGGACTCGAGCTACTACCCGCGAGCGGAAGCCGCGCTCGAAAGGTCCCTGTCGCTCCACGCATCCGACAACGTCAGCGCCATGATCGGCTTGGGGACGCTCGCGCTGGCCCGGCACGAGTTCGACGACGCCCTTGTCTGGGGCGAGCGCGCCAGGGACACGAACGCCACGGTTCCCCCCGTGTACGGGGTCCTCGGGGACGCGCTCCTCGAGCTGGGCCGCTACCCCGAGGCCTTCGAGGCCCTCCAGCAGATGGTGGACCTGAGGCCTGACCTCTCCTCGTACGCGCGCGCCTCGTACGCACGAGAGCTACAGGGTGACGTCGGGGGCGCTCTGGCCATCATGCGCCAGGCCTTTCAAACGGCAGCTTCGCGAGTGGACATCGCCTGGACACTCCATCAGCTCGGTGACCTTTACTTCAACAGCGGCAGACTCGACCTTGCCGAGCAGGAGTATCGGCGGGCGATCGCGGCCGACGAGACGTTCGTGCCCGCGAAGGCCGGCTTGGCCAAGGTGTTGGCGGCTCGCGGCCACATGGATGCCGCCATCGATTCCTACGCCGAGATCGTGCAGACGTACCCCCTGCCCGAGTACGTGATCGCGCTCGCGGACCTCTACACGGTGACGGGTCGAACCTCGGAGGCCGAGGATCAGTTCGCACTACTGGAGGCGGAGGAGACCCTGCTCCGGGCGAACGGGGTCAACGTGGACCTCGAGTTCGCGCTGTTCAGCGCGGATCACCGGATCGACCTCGAGGCGGGGTTGGCGGCGGCCGAGGGAGAATGGGCCCGCCGCAAGAGCGTCCACGTCGCCGACGCGCTGGCCTGGCAGCTGTACGCGCACGGACGGTTCCGGGAGGCACTCCGGATGTCGGAGGAGGCCCTCCGCCTGGGCACGGAGAGCGCGCTGTTCCTCTTCCACCGCGGCATGATCGAGCGCGCCCTGGGGAACGACGACGCCGCTAGGCGCGACCTTGCGAGGGCCATCGATATCAACCCCCACTTCTCGGTGCTCTGGGCGAAGGATGCGGCGGACACGCTCTCGGGGCTCAGGAGCTAGCCGGGCCATGCGCCGCCTCCTGCCCCCGGTCGCCCTCCTCCTGATCGCTTTCGGCGTCCTTCAGGTCGCCTCGGCACCGCCGGCGATGGCCCATCCCCTCGGGAACTTCACGGTGAACCGCTACAGCGGCATCGAGGTGTCCGGAGGGGCTGTCGCGATCCGGTACGTGCTCGACATGGCCGAGATCCCCGCCTTCCAGGAGCGGTCCGCGATCGATACCGACGGAGACGAGATCCTGAGCGCGGCGGAGCGCGGATTCTGGGCCGATCGCGAGGCCCGTCTGATCCTCTCTGGCCTCGGTCTTTCCGTGGACGACCGCCCGGTCGACCTGTCGCTGGCATGCCGGGAGATGGGGCTCCGTCCGGGACAGGGCGGGCTCTCCACGCTCCGGATGGAAGCGGTCTACACGGGCCGGCTGCCCGCCGGCCGGGTCCGGTATGTGGACGCCAACGACCCGGACCGCCTCGGATGGCGGGAGGTCACAGTCCGGGCGTTCGAGAACGCCTCGGTCTCCGACTCGAGCGTCCCATCGACCAGCACCAGCCGCGAGCTCCTACGGTACCCGGATGACCTGCTGCAGAGTCCCCTCGACGTCCGGGAGGCGACCTTCTCGTTCGCGGAGGGCCGCACTTCGGGCCGGCCGGCCCCGGAGCCGTGCGGCGGGGAAGCGGCGCTGGCGGAAGCCCCGACGGCTGGCGGTTTCGCGGCCCTGGTGACCTGGAAGCTGACCCCGGCCGTCCTGCTCTTCTCGCTCCTGGTCGCGTTCCTCTTCGGGGCGCTCCACGCGCTGGGGCCGGGGCATGGCAAAACGATCATGGCGGCCTATCTCGTCGGCGCCGGGGCTCGCCTGCGCCATGCCGTCTCGGTCGGCATCGCAGTGTCGCTCATGCATACGGCGTCCGTCCTCGGCCTCGGGCTCATCGCCCTGTTCGCCTCCCGCCTGTTCCCGGCCGAGGCCGTGTACCCCTGGCTCGGCCTACTAACGGGCGCGGTGGTGCTCGGGCTGGGATCCTTTCTGCTCGCCGGGCGGCTTCGGGCTCGCCGGGCCGAAGGCGGGGCCCGGAGTGATGGCCCGCACTCCCATCCGCATCCGCACCCCCACCCGCAGCCGAGCGATGACGCGGTGGAGACGGGGGAGGCCGCGGC
>JACDEY010000233.1 GCA_013816105.1 Actinomycetota bacterium | reverse complement strand
CTGGTGGCCCGCCATCTCATACGTCGCGGAGGGGGGCTCGCCCTGCGGGTCGGCTACGAGCTCGCGTTGAAGCTCGAAGCGGAGGTGGTCGTGTCGATGGACGCCGACGGCCAGCACGTGGCGGACGAGATGCCCCTGCTCGTCAAGCCCATCCTGGCGGACGAGGCGGACATGGTGAACGGCTCACGTGTGCTCGGGGAGTTCGAACGGGAGAGCATGATTCGCCATGCGGGCGTCCATTTCTTCTCCCGGCTGGTGACGATCATGGTCGGCTCCCGCGTCACCGACGTCTCGAACGGGTACCGCGCCACCCGCGCCGACGTTCTCAAGAAGCTGGTCCTGAACCAGGACCAGTTCTGGACATCAGAGTTGCTCATCGAGGGGATGCGCCAGCGCCTGCGCATCCGGGAGGTTCCCATCACCATTCGGGCCAGGGCCGGAGGCGAGTCGAAGAAGCCCAAGACTTTCAAGTACGCCTGGAACTTCACGAAGGCCATCGTCAAGACCTGGCTGCGCTGAGGGCGGGCCGGGCGCTCCCTTCGACAGATCTCCGCGACATCTCGCTGATACGGTAGATTCGTGCGCACGCAGGAACGGCGAACCGCCGGGCGCTCCGCCTCCGGCGCTCGCCCGACCGGCCGCTGGCTTCGTCACCACGCGCCATCCCTTCTCCTGGTGGGTCTGGTGGGCCTGGTCGTGGCCGGCTTCTTCTTCGGTCTGTACCTGGCCAAGGAGGACCCCATGCCGATGGGGTGGGATACCCCTCGGTATCTGGGGCAGACCGCCTTCGTGGCGGAGCGGGGACTCGCCGGCGTCCCGGACCAGCTCCCGCCGCCCGTCAAGACACTGGACAGCCGGGCGGCCGGGTTCCCGGTGATCGCCCTCACCCTGTCGGGCCTGTTCGGGACCAACACGTTCACCATGGCGGTGGTGATGCCGATCGCAGCCGCCATGGCCGTCGCGCTCGCCGCCGGGGCCTTCGTCTCGTTCTCGCTGCATCGCTCGCCGTGGGAGATGGGGCTCGTCGCGCTCGTCGTGGGCTTGTCCCCGGCGATCATCCGGCTGATGGCTCCGGAGACCTACACGGACAACCTCTTCGCGCTGGCGGTCTTCACGGCCGCACTCGTCCCGTTACTGGCGGCGCTTCGAGAGGAACGCGGCCTCGCGGCATCGATCCTGCTCCTGGCCGCCGGAGGGCTGGCGCACCCCTCGTTCCTGGCGATCTTCCTGGCGATCCTGCTCCTCGTCGCCCTCGCCTACATGCCTCGGTCCTGGACCGCGTGGCGCACCCGCGATACATCCCTGCTCTCGACTCCGAGCGTTCGCCTGGGGATGGTCGCGGCCGCGGCGGCGGGCGTGACGGGCGCGGCCTTGAGCGGCCTGCTCTCGGCCACGCCGGATGCCCCCAAGCTAACCCGCGGGGAGCTGTCCAAGAAGCTTCGCGAGGACCTCCCGCTATACGTGTTCCCATTGACTCTCCCGCTAGCCGCTTTGGGCCTCGGGTCACTGGCGGCGCGGGCCCGTGGGCGAGGCGACCGGGCCGGCCGGAACGGCCGGGAGCGGTTCGCGGCCGGCTTCCTGGTGAGGCTCTCGCTGGCCTGGGCCTTGGTGGTGGGCATCGGGGTGTTGCTCTTCGCCCTTGGCCGTCTCTCGCCGGCGCACCGCTTCCTCGCCTTCCTCCTTCCCCTCCCCGTCCTGGTGGGGCTGGGCCTCCTCGCCGCCGCCAGGCGGGTTGGTGCCTCCGGCCGTCACAGGGCCGCGGGCGTCGTCCTCGCGGCCGGGCTGGCGGGGCTCACTGCCATTGGCTTCTGGGCGTACTACCTGAACATCCCGCACCAGCGCGGGATCGAGTGGCTCGAGACGCCGAAGGTCCAGGAGGCGGCCACCGCGGCCGAGTACCTGCAGGAGGCCGGTATTCCGCCGGAGGAGCCGGTCGTCTTCGTCGTCGACGACCTCGGTGCGAACCCGCTCTCCTACGTGCCGGAGATGGCGTACATCCTTCGTTCCGGGCTTCCGGCGGAGAGGATCGAGCACGCCTACTTCTACGTCGGCGATCCCGAACGATACCTGATGGGAGAGCCGACGTACCGCCCCCGGCCCCGCACCTACAACACGAACGTCGACCGTTTCTGGCCGGCGGTCCGCCGGCTGCTCCCCCAGCAGCCGGTCGCGCTGCTGCTCTCTTCGTTCAACCTTGCCTACGGCGAGTACGTCGGGGCGCATCCCGAACGCATCGCCGGCCCCAACCTGGCCGTGTTGAGCGGCCCCCTGCCGAGTGAACCCATCACACCCCCCGTCATCCCGAACGGGCCTAGATCGTGGATACGGGGATCGGCGATCCTGGGGGCCACGGCGGTCGTGCTGACCGCCATCGGCCTGGCATGGGGGCTCGCCCTCCTCCCCCGCCGGCTCCGGCCGTTCGAAACTCTCGGGCTCGCCCCCGCCCTCGGCATCGGATTCCTCATACTCGGCGGGGTCGCGATGGACGCCCTGGGCGTGCGACTGGGGGGAACAGGCGGCGGGGCCACGGTCGGGGCGGTGGCGGTCACGGGCGCGATCGCGGCATGGGTCCGCTTGCGACGGGCCGGCCGTCAGGGCCTCGACGTCGAACCGGCCGGGCAGCGGTAGCCGGCCCGCCACGCGACTTCGGGGAAGGCACCCGGCCGCGGGACGAAGCCCGTGACCTCGTAGATCGTTACGGTCGATGAGCGGGCGACCGGGCGGAGGAAGTCGGCCCGGTCCAGGGCCCTTCGCGCCACCGGGCCCACCCGCAGCGGACCCCCCACCCCGCCTAGGGTCTGGTCGTAGGACGTCACCGCGACGGCCGCCACGGCCTGCTCCCGCAGGTACCGCTCGCCGTCGAGCGGGGCCGCGAAGAAGCGGCGAGCATCCAGCATCGCCTGAACGGCGGTACCCAGCAGCTCGGGTCGGAGGTATGGTCC
>JACDEY010000232.1 GCA_013816105.1 Actinomycetota bacterium | reverse complement strand
GGTTGCGAGGTGTGTGGGGTCGCCTTGCGCAGGAGATCGAGGCCAGACCTTCCTCGGACGGCCATCGCTCCGGCGTGTGGGGGAGGCTCGCCACGCTCGTGGACGTTCAGGAGTTCAGGCCGAGGCTCGCCGCGGACGTCGAGATAAGGGAGTTCACGCATCGGTGGGGAACCGACTACGCCATGATCGCGAACCCACGAGACCTCGTCTACTACAGGCTCACGCCGGAGGAGCTCGAGGTCGCGCGGCTCATGGACGGCACGCGAACCGTCAAGGAGATCGTTGTGGATCGACTGAAGGGTTCGGGCGGTCTGGAGCTTTCGAGCGTCGCCGACCTGGTGTACGAGTTGAGCTTCGGCAATTTCCTGGACCGCCCCTTCGTCGATGTCGATGCGGCGGTGCAAAGGGCCCTCCATCCGCCACCGGGGGCTCGTCAGAGGGTCGGGCGGTTCTTCAAGACGCTTCGCCTGGACTGGAAGGGCGCGGACCGGCTCGTGCGTTGGTTCTATCGGTACCTCTTGAGATGGTTCTTTCTAAAGCCCGTCCTCCTGATCGTTGGGGTCGTCTCCGTGGGCGGGTTCCTCGCCTTCCTCTCAATCGTCCGCTCCGGAGACTTCAGCCTGACGGCGGAGTCGGCCGCGTCCGGGTTCCTGATCCTCATGGGGCTGAACTATGTCCTTACCTTCATCCATGAGCTGGGACACGCGGTCGTGCTGACCCATCACGGTCGCCGCGTGAAGAGCGCTGGCTTCATGATCTATTTCGGCTCCCCGGCGTTCTTCGTCGAGTCCTCCGATGGATTGATGCTCGATCGTGGGCAGAGAATCGCGGGTGCGTTCGCTGGCCCGTACGCCGAATCCGTGGTGTCCGGCGCGGCGGCCTTGCTTGTGTGGCTCTTTCCTGAGGCGCCCTTCTCGCCGCTTCTGTACAAGTTCGCGGTCCTCAACTACCTGGTCTTGTTCATGAACCTGATCCCGCTGCTCGAGCTAGACGGCTACTGGATTCTGTCCGACTTCATCCAGGTCCCCGATCTGCGGCCACGGTCCCTCTCCTTTATCCGGCACGACCTCTGGCACAAGCTCCGGAAGCGAGTCCATCTCTCCAGGCAGGAGGTCGGCCTGGCGCTGTATGGATTCCTGGGAGTTGCTTTCACGATCTTTTCCTTGGCCACGGCGGGGTTCTTCTGGAAGAACGTGTTCGGGGGGCTCCTGTTGAGTCTGTGGAACGGCGGCACTATCCCACGCCTGGTCTTGATCCTTCTGGTCCTGGTCGTGCTGGGGCCGATCGTTCGAGGGCTGATCAATCTCGCCCGAGCCGTGTCACGCCGGCTAAGGGCCCTCTCGCAGCGCGTGCGCTTCCGCCTGGAGCGGAAGTGGCGAGTGGAGGCCGCTGGCCTCATCGATGCCCTGCCTCTGTTCGACGATGTCCCGGAAGAAATCCTGAGCGACCTCGCCGGCCGGGTGGCATTGCGCACGTTTGGGCGGGGCCAGCCCGTCGTTCGCCAGGGCGAGCGGGCGCAGGCCTTCTACGTGGTGCGTCGCGGCACGCTGCAGGTCGTGGAGGAGGACGTCGCCACGGGAAACGAGCGAGCCCTTAGGGTCCTCGGGCCTGGCGAGTCCTTCGGGGAGCTGGGACTTGCAGAGGCTGTCCCTCGAAGCGCGACCGTTCGGGCGCTGGAGGAATCCGAACTGTTCGAGATCGACAAGGGCACGTTCGACCGTCTGCTTTCGGACATGGCCGAGGTCCCGGAGTTCGCTCCAACGCTGCAGTCGATAGCCGAACTTCGAGAGCTGCCCTGCCTCTCCCACCTCGAGACAGACGAGCTGGCCCGGGTTCTCGAGCATGGAGCATGGCAGCGGTACCCCCCGGGAGCGACGATCGTCGACCAGGGAGAGGTGGGTGACGCCTTCTACGTAATTCGGGCGGGGCAGGTGGAAGTGGTGGAGGACGGCAAGCCCGTTGCGACCCTTGGGCCGGGGGCCTACTTCGGTGAAATAGCGCTCTTGCTGGACGTGCCCCGGACCGCGGCGGTAGTCGCAAGGACACCGCTCCGCGTCTATCGCTTGGATCGCCAAGGATTCGACGAGCTCGTCCGGGACGCTTTCACGAGGGGAACTCTCAACCCTCACATCTCGCCAGACCGGACGTGGCAGCATTAGCCGACCACTCGAGCCCGGAGGGACTTCATGGACTGCTGGCACTGCCGCAAGACCGCGGTCGGGACCTGTCGCTTCTGTGGCCGCGGCGTATGCGAGAACCACGCCCAGACACAGCCCTACATCCTGGAGCTCTTCAAGAAAAGGGAGACCACACAGGTGCTCGTGGTGGAGGACGCCCTTTACTGCGGGGCCTGCACTCCTCGCCCCGATCCTCTGGATCTACCCGAACTGGACTGAGCATGTGACGCTCGTCACGCAGGGGTGGTGCCGGATGTCACGTCGCCCTCGTGCTGCGGGGCACCGACACCGAACCACGTGTGAGTCCAGACTGAGGGCGTTCGAAGGAGCATCGAGACAACGGGAGGAGGTGAACTTCCAGATGGCGGAGAAGCAGGTCACTCCGAAGGCACCCGACGCCGCGACAGCAGGCAAGGACATTGGCAAGGCCGCGACGCGCGTCACCAAGCGGGCAACCAAGCGGGCAACCAGCCGGGTAGCGAAGCGCGGGCTCCACGGCTGAAGCGCGCCGGTTCTTCGAACGGGCTCGGGCGACCGAGCCCGTTCCGCATTCGAGAACCTAGGAGCTGAGTGCGGTCGCCTCCGAAAGGAGGGCATCGGTCGACCGGATGACTGGACCGGCGCCAAGCTTGTCGAAGATCTCCCTGGCCTTGCGGAGCGCCACGGTCGCCTGGGTGATCTTCCCGACCGCCAGCAGGCACCGGCCCTGGCCGACCAGCGCCTGGGCCCGCTCCCACGGCATCTCGAAGCGCTCCCACCGCTCGGCCGCGTCCGCGAACAAC
>JACDEY010000231.1 GCA_013816105.1 Actinomycetota bacterium | reverse complement strand
GAGTAGCGTCAGTCCGCCGGCGACCACACCGGAGCCGTACGCGGATACGAGCTCCGACAGCGGCCAGGCAACCAGGGAGCCGACGATCCCCCCCGCGGCGCTGACCGGATCGGCGCCGGACGTCGGGCTGGGATTGCCGCGAAACAGCGAGACGAGTCCGAGCACGCCGAGGACCCCGATGGAGAGCCCGACGAGCATGCGACCCCGATCCTCGATCGCGGTTCCCCGAAGGAGGAGAACCGCCCAGTACCCCACCAGGACCGGCAGCGCATAGCCCACGGGGCCGAAGACCCAGCGAATGCCCAACTGGAGGACGCGCCCGAACGGCCCGCCCGCCGAGAACCACAGGCCGAGGACGAACAGTATCGTGAGCACGACCAGGCCCACGCCTATGGCGTCGGCCGCGCGGGGCGAGAGGTGACGTGCGACCTTCGTACCGGCGGATCGCAGATGCCCGGGACCGGACCGTTCCCGCTTGGCGGGCGTCCGGGCAGATGACGAGCGGGCGCCCAACCGGCGGGGCGGAGCAGGCCGGCGGGCGGAGCCCCTTTGCTTCGTCGAGGCCATCAGACCTCCATGATGACTGGAACGATGACCGGTTTCCGCTTGGTCGCCTCGAAAAAAAACTTACCAAGTGCACGCCGGACATGCTGGGAAAGCACGCTCGGATCGCCGGTCCCCTGCTCGGCGACCTCACGCAGGGAGGCCAGCGTGCGCCGGCGCGCCTCCTCCATCAGCGGCTCGGAGGTCTCCTCGAACACGAACCCACGGTTGATAATGTCGGGTCCGGCAAGGATCTCCCCCGACTGGGCGTCCGCGGTCACGACGACCACGACGATGCCGTCACCCGCCAGCTTCCTGCGGTCGCGCAGGACGGCCTGACCCACGTCGCCGATCCCCAGGCCGTCCACCAGCGTCATCCCCGCCTGCACCCGCTCGCCCCGGCGAACGGGCTCGCCGAGCTCGACGGTGTCTCCATCCTCCACCAGTAGCACGCGCTCGGCGGGGATCCCCACCTCCCGCGCGAGGCGCGCATGCGTTGCGAGGTGCCGCAGCTCGCCGTGGACCGGAATGAACCAACGCGGCCGGACCAGGTTCAGCATGAACTTCAGCTCCTCGGCCGCGGCATGACCCGAGACGTGAACCGGGGCGACGGGGATGTGGAAGACCTCGGCGCCCCGACGGTACAGGCCGTCGATGACGCGGTAGATGTCGGTCTCGTTGCCCGGGATGATCGAGGATGACAGCACGACCGTGTCGCCGGGCTGAAGCTTGATCCACTTGTTCTCGTTCGCCGCCATGAGCGACAGGGCCGACAGCGGCTCCCCCTGAGAGCCCGTGGAGCACACCACCACCTCGGAGGGCTTCATCTCTCGAACGCTCTCGATCGGGACCACGGCGTTTTCGCCAAGCGCGAGGTATCCGTGCGCCGTCGCCGCGGCGACGCTCTGGTGCATGCTGCGCCCCAGGAAGGCGACCTTGCGCCCGACGGCGCTCGCCGCGTCCGCCACCTGCTGGATGCGATGGATGTGACTGGCGAAACACCCCACCACCACGAGGCGTTCGGCGTCCTCGAGGATGGCCTCGAGCGCCGGGCCGACCGTCCTCTCGCTCTTCGTGACGCCCGCCTCTTCGGCGTTCGTGGAGTCGGACAGGAAGACGTGGACGCCGCGGCGGGCCTCCTCCGCGATACCGATGAGATCGGTGGTCCGGCCGTCGACGGGGGTCTGGTCGAGCTTGAAGTCGCCGGAATGCAGCAGAACTCCGGCCGGAAGGTCCACGGCGACCGCCATCCCGTCGGGGATCGAATGCGTCACGCGATGAAAGCGCATGGTGAACGGGCCCGCGGTGCGCTCCTCGCCCGGCTCGACCTCTCTGAACTCCGCTCGGTCGCGGACGCCGTGCTCCTCCAGCTTGCCCTCGAGCAGGGCGAGGGTGAGCTTCGTGGCGTACACCGACAGCGAGCAGTCCCTCAGGAGGTACGGCAGGGCGCCGACGTGGTCCTCGTGCCCGTGGGTGAGGACGACGGCCTCGATGCGATCCTTCCGCTCGCGCACGTACTGGAAGTCGGGAAGGACCAGATCGATGCCCGGCATGTCGGTTCCGGGGAAGGAGAGCCCCGCGTCCAGGAGCAGGATCCGCCCCTCCATCTCCAGGGCGGCCATGTTGCGCCCGACCTCCCCGAGCCCCCCCAGGAAGACGAGCCGCGGAGTGTTCCCCTTAGAGGACTCCGGCATCCCGCATGGCTCGCTCGATCTGCTGACGCTCCTCGTGGGTGGCCGGGACGAGAGGAAGCCGGGGCGGCCCCACCGGGTGTCCGGCGGCCTCCAGGGCGGCCTTGACCGGGATCGGATTGGACGTGATGAACAGGGCCCGAAACAGCGGCATCAGGGACGAATGGATCTTCGCCGCGCCGGAGAGGTCGCCTATCCGGGCCAGACGGATCATCTCCGCGATCTGCGGGCCGACGATGTGCGCGGCGACCGAGACCACGCCGACCGCGCCCATGCAGACGAACGGGAAGGTGGCCCAGTCGTCTCCGGAGAGGAACTCGAAGTCGGAGGGGCTCTCGGCGATGATCCGGCCCGCGGTCTGGAAGTCGCCGGTGGCGTCCTTCACGCCCACGACGTTGGGGATCTCGGCGAGGCGAAGGAGCGTGTCGGCCTCGATCAGCGTGGCGGTTCGCCCGGGGATGTTGTAGAGGACGACGGGGAGGTCCGTCGACTCGGCCACGGCCGTGAAGTGCGCGATCAGCCCCCGTTGCGGCGGCTTGTTGTAGTAGGGGGTCACGACGAGCGCGCCATCGCATCCCGCCTCCCCCGCCACCTTCGTCAGCTCGATCGTCTCGGCGGTGCCGTAGGTCCCGGTACCGGCGATGACCTTTGCCCGGCCGCCCGCCACCTCCACGATCGCGCGGAACAGGTCCTCCTTCTCGCGAGTGGACAGGGTGGGCGCCTCGCCGGTGGA
>JACDEY010000003.1:15502-17790 GCA_013816105.1 Actinomycetota bacterium | reverse complement strand
GCGTTGGGGATCACGGAGGTCAGCGCGAGCCCCATGGCAGAGAAGCTGGCCGCCCCCACGATGATCGTGGCGATGAAGGCGGGGAGGGTGCGGGTCGGGATCTCGGCGTCGTAGAACGCGGCCCCGAACGCCGCCACGATCGCCACCAGCAGGAGCGCCATCAGGATCGCGTGGGCGATCCTACCGAACAGGTAAACCCAGGCCGGCAGGGGTGAACCCCGGGTGCGCTTCAGGATCCCCTGGTCACGCAGGAAGGTCACGCTGATGGCGAGGTTCGTGTAAGTCGCCGTGATGATGGAGAACGCGGCGATCGCCGACACGTAGAAAGTCGACGTGCTGATCTCCCTGCCGAAGACCGTCAGCGTGTCGTTGCCGAACAACGCGGTGAAGATGACGAGGAACATGAGCGGGAATACGAAGGTGAAGAACGCCGACGCCGGATTCCGCCAGAACGTCTTGTTCGTGAACCGGATCTGCCGGAGGGCGAGACCGACGTCGCTCATCAGGACTCCTCCCGCCCGGCCTCTCCCCCGGTGAGGTCCAGGTAGACCTCCTCGAGTGAGGGGCGCGTGACGTCGAGGCCTTCCAGGGGGACGTTTCGCTCCAGAGCCCACCCGGTGAGGTCGTGGAGCGTCCGGGTGGGATCCTGAGTTCGCAGCTCCATCATTCCGTTCGAACGGGTAGCCGATGCCCGAAGGGTCTCGGGTAGCTGCGGCCCCTCGGAGAGCCGGAAGCGAATGACGGTAGCGGCGGTGTCGCGTCCGCCCAGCGAGCTTGGAGGGCCCTCGGCGACGATCTCACCCGCCGCGATGACCGCCACCCGGGAGGCCAGGTACTGAGCTTCGTCCATGTAGTGAGTGGTCAGGAAGACCGTCTTGCCCAGCCCGGCGAGGTTCTTGACCACCTCCCAGGCGTTGCGGCGGGCGGATGGGTCAAACCCGGTGGTCGGCTCGTCCAGGAACAGCAGCTCCGGGTCGCCAGCGAGGGCGATGGCCACGTCGAGCCGCCTCTGCTGGCCTCCGGAGAGCTTGCTCACCTTGGAATTCCGCTTCTCCCGGAGGCCGACGACGTCGACGATCTCGTCCACCGGTCTCGGGTGCGGGTAGTACGCACGGTAGAGATCGATCGTTTCGGCGACGGTGAGATAGGGGTCGATCCCGGTCGATTGCAGAACGATCCCCATTCGTGACCTTAGCCGGCGCGACCTGCTACTCGGATCGTGCCCGAGGACGGCGACCTCTCCCCCGTCCCGGCTCCGGAAGCCCTCCAGGATCTCGACGGTGGTGGTCTTGCCGGCGCCGTTCGGCCCGAGCAGCGCGAAAACCTCGCCCTCCGAGACGCTGAGGTCGATGCCGCGGACGGCCTCCACGTCTCCGTAGGACTTGCGAAGCCCGCGGATCTCGATGGCCGCCATGTCGGGGGCGAAGTCTACTTCCTGCGGGGAAACGGAACCTATACGGGCTTCCTGCCGGCGAACCCACCTTCGGGCCCGTGCCAGAAGCCAACCTCATCCTCGCCCAGGCGCCAGCAGAGAAAGACCTCGCGACCGTCGCGGGTCGTCGGAAAGTCAAGCAGGCCGCTCTCCGCGTCTCGGAGCACGATTCCCTGCCCGGTGATCGACTCGACGTCTCTTCGAAGCGTCGATAGCGCGTCGAGGTACTCCTTGCCGAAGGCGCCCCCCCCGTTCGTGGGAGCGGAGCGACGGATGCGCCGCCCGCCGTCCAGGATGACCTGCCGCGCCTTCTGAACCCGAACGAGAGACTCCCTGAGCGAGGGAAGGAGCAGGTTGGCCTCGTCAACGGTGAACCGGCGCTCCTCGGTCACGGCTTCAACCCGAGGACGCCCGGGAGCTCGTCGAGGGAGACGATGCGGGTTCCCGGGTGGCGGGGGAAGCGCTCACGCCGATCGATCAGCACCCCTCGCATGCCGATGGACTCGGCCGGCTCGACGTCGAAAGAGGGGCTGTCCCCGACGTAGAGCGATTCCTCGGGCGATGCACCGGCTCGCTCGAGGGCGAGTCGAAAGATCCGGGGGTCCGGCTTCTCCATCCCCTCGAGGCCTGAGATGACCCTCACGTTGAAGTATCTGGTGACGGCCAACGACTCGAGCAGTTGCTCGAGCCACTCCTCGAAGTTCGAGATGAGCCCGAGGGAAAGGCCCGCCGCCGCCAACCGATCGAGGACCGGTTGCACGTCGGAGAACAGCCGGTAGTTCGAGAGGTCGGTGAACGTCTCGTACAGGCGATCGGCGATCCCGTCGGGCATCGTGACACCGAGCTTGGCCAGCAC
>JACDEY010000003.1:0-15492 GCA_013816105.1 Actinomycetota bacterium | reverse complement strand
GCACCGCACGATAGATCGACGCCCAGAAGCGCCTGGATAGCTCGGCAGACGTCGACCACAGCTCCCCGGCGTTCGCACTCTCGGAGAGGCGGTCGGAGAGGAGCGAGAGGCTTTCCTTCACGGCGTCCGGTTCCACCTCGATCCCCTCCCGGCGCAGGCTCGACGTCAGGAGCTCGGGGAACGACGGATGAGGGTGCAGAAGCGTTTCCCCGGCATCGAAGAAGACGGCCCGGTAGCGCACGGGACGGATGATAGACGCCGTTCGAGGCGGGTTCGTCAGGTCGCACGTCGTACCTTTCGCCCGCTTCCTCGGTGGTGTATCAAGCGTCGTCAGCGGTCACGGTCCGCTGGGATCAGATGTGCCAGGAGATGGGGACCCTCGGATCGGGCGAGTAGGAGCAGAACGCTCCTGTCTTGATGGTGGCCTCGAGGTGCTTTCCCAACGCGGGAGAGTTCTTCTTCACTCGGCGCACGACGGCCTTGATGGCCTTGGTCACGCTGACCCTGGCCCGCTCCGCGGAAGACGCTGCCACTCGGTTCCTTCCTCCCAAGCCCACGGCCGCGGCCAGCTCCCGGGCGAGGAAGTCGACTTCCTCCTTGGCCTGCGCGGCCCGCTCGGCGTCCCCGAACGACTCCGCCTCGGCGAGATCCTCCTCCAGGTCGGTGAGCCTCCGCCGGTAGGCAGCCTTGGCCTGCTCGTCCAGGATCTCCCCCGCATCCCCCAGGCCGCTCGGCCCCAGGCCTTCCTCCTCCACCCCACGGGCCTGGCTCCTTTCCCCCCTCCCACCGTCCGCCCCCGGCCTCTCCTCTGCCGCCACCAGCTCCAAGACGTGGAGCTGCCGGCCGGGTGCCTCGAGCAGTCGAGCCAGGTAGCGCAGGCCCCTGGAGTCCTTCAGGCGAAAGGCATCTCCTTCGAAGGCTACCGACCAGTACTCGCCCTCCCGCCGGAAGATGCTGGGACGTGAGGCACCGGCCTCCGGGAGCCTGCTAGCGGCGACCGGGACCTGCCCCATCTCCTCCAACAGGGAGTTCACCTTCCCCTCCAGAGCCACCATCCCCAGGTCTCGGCACGTGCCAATGCAAGAACCGAGAAGCGCCAGGGCTCGCTCCCGATCGCCCGGCGCGTCGCGGGCGAGCAACATCCGGGCGTGGTCGTGCTGGGTGTGGGCCACCCAGGGCCAAGCCTTCATCCGCTGGTTCGCTTCGAGAGCTTCCCGGAAGTGCTGCTCCGCTTCCCGGTAGCGGGCGAGCATCGAAGCGAGAATCCCCAGGCTTCGTGATACCGAACCCATCATCAGCCATACGACGGAGATGCGGTCCGCGTAGGGAAGAAGAAGGTCGTAGAGGACGCGGGCCCGCTCGCCGTCTCCCAGAGACTCAGCCACTTCGCAAAGAAGGTTCATTGCGAATATCCAATCCTCGTTCCTCGGAAGGTCCGTGAACCCATTTGCAGCGAGCGCTTCGAAGCCCCGCCGTGCTTCCGGCTCTCGCCCCAGATGGGAGAAGAAGTATGGGATGACGCATCGCCACGTCGGGTACGAGGCATGCTCGAGGATGGATCGATCGAGCTCCTCCTCGACCTCGTGAAGCCGTCGCTGTTCGAGTCGAAGCCAGAAGATCTGCATCCGGAACGAGGCCACCGCCGTCAAGGTCTCGGCACGTAGCCCCAGATCGAGGGCCTTCGGGATGAGCCGCTCCGCTTCCGAGAACCTTCCCTCGAACAACGCCCAGATCGCCTCGATGGTCGCCACCAGCCACAGGTGCGCTGGCTGACGGGTCTCTTCGGCCAGTCGAGCGTGCGCTTGCAGCTCGGTCTGCGCGGCCTGGGCTTCGCCGCGCTCCAGGGACGTCAGCATCCGATAGAAGTGGCCCTCGGCGGTACGTTCCTTGTCGTTCGCTTCCTCCGCCGCCACGAGGACCCGGGTTGCGGCAGCCATGCGCTCCTCCAGGTCATCGGGCCAGTTCGCAGCGAACCATCCAGCATGCGCGTAAGCCAACGTCTCCGGGTCCTCGATCCGCTCGGCCATCTCCACAGCCTCGCGGCTTAGGGCCTCCCGGCGTCCCCGGTCGACTTCGTCACGAAGGGGCCCTCCCGCGAGCCGGGCTAAGACACGGACGCGAAGGCGCCTGTCGCCCTCTCCGAGCGCGGTGAGCGCCTCCTCTAGGAGCCGGACCAGGAGGCGGTCCTCTCGCCCCGCCGAGAACACGAATCGCCCTCCGTAGCCGAGCGCCGCCTGAGCGAGATGCTCCGGCAGGTCGAGCTCTCTGGCCAGAGCGGCCGCCGCAAGAAGCTTCTGCTTCGCAGCTGGCTTGTCCCCGGCCCGGGCCCACGCCTCGCCGACGGCCAGCAGCAGGTCGCACCGCGCGGCATCGGCAGGCCGCTCCGTCAGTTCCAAGGCCCGGAGGGCCATATCGTAGAGCCGGGCCGCCTCCTCATAGGCCAGGAGTGCCACAGCGCGGTCCCCAGCGCGCTGTGCATGGTGGATCGCCTTCTCCATGTCCCCGCCCGGGAGGGCCTGGAAGAAATGGTGGGCCAGCTCGGCCAGATGAGGATCAGGATTCTTCGCGTAGAGCGTTTCCAGGGCCTCGCCCGCCCGGAGATGCAGACGGGCTCTGCGGGCGGGAGAGAGCTCGTCGTAGAGCGTTTCCCGGATAAGCGAGTGGGCGAACCGAAGCCGGCCTGGGGTGGCGGGCACCTCGCCCACCACCCGCGCGGTGGCTGCCTCGTCGAGGACCTCCGTCAACTCGTCCGGCGCGAGTCCCGAGAGTGCCGCGAGCGGATCGAGGCCGAACTCCCGCCCCAGCACGGATGCGAGGCTGAGGGTGCGGCCGCACTCCTTCGACAGCCGGCTGACCCGGCGGCCGATGACCTCCCGGATGCCTTGCGGGATGGCAAGCCGCCAGGATGCAGGGTCGATGGACTCCTCCAGCAGGCCTTCCGCGGCAAGAAGCCGCACGATCTCGCCGACGAAGAGGGGGTTTCCTTCGGTCTCCCGATAGACGGCGCGGACCACTGAAGCCGGTGGCTGGATCCCCGTCGTCGTCTGGATGAAGAGGGCGACATCCCGCTCCACGAGGCCGCGGAGGTGAAGGCGGCGGGTCGCCTCTTCCCGCGCCAGCTCGGCCAGGGTTTCGCTCAGCGGGTGATCCGGGTGGATCTCGACGTCCCGGTACGTGCCGACGATCAGCATGTGGCTGCCGGCGAGGTCACGGCCGACGAACTGGAGGAGGAGCAAAGAAGGCGTGTCGGCGGCGTGCAGGTCGTCGAGTAGCAGGACCAGCGCCCGGTTCATCGAGGCGGTCCTCAGGAAGCCGGAGGTCGATTCGAACAGCCGGAACCGAGCGCCCTCCGGGTCGAGGGAGGGAGGATCGGGAAGGCCGGGGATCACGTCCCGAACCTCGGGCAGCATCTGTGCGATGTCAGAGGCTCCCCGGCCCATCTCGAGCCTGACCGCCTCTTCCCCCCGGTCCCTCAGGTAGGAGCGCAAGGCCTGGACCCATGGCCAGTACGCAGGGGCGCCGCCCGCCTCCCAGCACCGCCCCCAGAGCACCGTGGCCCCCCTGCTTCCGGCCTCGGTGGACAGCTCGGCAGCCAAGCGGCTCTTGCCGATGCCGGGCTCCCCCCCGATCAGGAAGAGTCGCCTCGCCCCGAAAGGGCGTCCTCCAAGCCTGTCACAAGCTGGTCGAACTCGACCTCGCGGCCTACCAGGGCGCCGGCGCCCCTGGGTTCGGGGCGAGAGACGCGGCCGGGGACATCCGAAGGGTCGCGTCGCGCTTGGTTCACGGACCTATCTTTCTCGAGCCCGCGGAGCGTGTCTAGAGAGGCAGGCAGCAGATCGTGTTAGGAGCCACTCGATCCTTGAAACGGTGAGGCGCTTCATCCTGCCCTGTCTAGTGAACTTTCTTGGTGATGTGCAGTCGATGCTCACGGGTGTGAACCCGCTTTTCACGCCCCCCTATCGGAGGCCCTCGCTGGGAGGGCCAGGCGTAAGGAGGGGGACATGGCTATCAGTGTGTCGCACCAAGGTGCCGGCAGGAGCCGGCGGGCGGTCGGTACGGCGATCGTCGCTGGGGTTCTGGCCGGAGCCATCGCGTTGGCGCTGGCGCTTACCCGACCGTGGGCCGTGGAAGGCCCGGTGGTGGGGACGATGCCGGTGGTGACTTTCGAGCGAGCGATCGGGGACGCTCGGGCTCTGAACGAGAGCGGCCTCCGGAGCACGGGCGCCTTCTCGTTCGCGAAGGGGGTGGCCGAGGCGCGGCTGCTGAACGCGCCTTCGGTCCTGAATGGTGGCGGTGACGGTAGGCGGTTCGCCGAGCGGATCGCTCAGACCAGGGCGCTCAACCAGCCGGGGCCCGATGGAAGAACCAGCTCGTTGATGGAGCGGGTGATGGACGCTCGGACGCTCAATCGGTAGCACCGTCTCGAGGCTGGGTTCCACGGCTGCGGAGTTCCCCGGTAACACAGGTAGGTTAAGCAGCCAAGGAAGCGGGTCTTGGCCCACCCTAATTCCGGGCCGCGACCCGCTTCTGTTTCCATGGGAATTACCGGTGCGCATGGCCGTCTCGCGTATCGCGGTGGGCCATGCTGTCCCCAGTCATGTCGGCTGTAATGTTCCCCGACGAACCTCCTCATTTACTCCTTCGCGTCCGACGAGTGACGGTTGCCGGCGGCGCGGTTGCGCAGGTCGGCCCAAAGGCGCGCGACCTGTGCGCTCAGGTCGTCCGGTGAGCCCGCGTTCGAGAGGACGACGTCGGCGACCCGAGTCCGATCCTCGTCCGAGGCCTGGGCAGCCATGCGGGCCAGCACCTCTTCCTCGGAGAGTCCGCGCTCGGAGGTGAGGCGGCCCAAACGCACATCCGCCGGCGCCCAGACGGCCACGACCACGTCGAAGGCATCCTCCAGGCCGGCTTCAACCAGCAACGGAACCACGTAGACGACGACGTGGTCAGTTGCCCGGTGGGCCTGCACGGCCTCGGCGAAGAGCCGGGCCACCTCGGGGTGCACGATTCCCTCCAACCGCCGGCGAGCGTCTGCGTGGCCAAAGACGCGTTCGGCGAGCCAATCGCGATCGATCTCCCCAGAGGTCGTGAGCGATGACGGTCCAAAGGCGGCGACCACGGCCTCGTGGCCCGGGGTGCCGGGCTCGAGAGCGCGCCGGGCCAGTTCGTCGGCGTCCACAACGACTGCCCCATGCACTTCCAGCAGGCGAGCGACGGTGGACTTGCCGGCCCCGATCCCGCCGGTCAGTCCGACGAGCAGCATGGTGAATGGCCCCTGCTACGTTCGGCCTTCTCGGCGCTTCAGGTCTTCCAGAATGGACTCGAGCGTGATGTCCTCACTCGTCTCGCCGCCCTCGGAGGGCGGGGTCGGCTCGGGCTCCACGTGCATGGCGGCTTCCTCGGGCGCCGCGGCCTCCGGCTCGATGGTGGCCTGAAAGACCTCGTCGCCGGACTCGTCGGCCCTGGCCGCTGAATCCTCCAGAACCTCCCGCGTCTCGGCCGACGGCTCGGGCGCCACTGAGGCGCTGAGCTCCTCCGCCGGTTCGGCCTCGATCTCGATCTCCGGGAGCTCGGTTTCCGTGTCGGTCACTCGCTTTATCGACAGACTGATCCGGCGTCGCGATACGTCCACGTCGACGACCTTCACTCGGACCTGCTGCCCGACCTGCACGACGTGCTCGGGGGCCTCGACATGCTCGTTCGCGAGCTCCGAGATGTGCACGAGGCCCTCGATGCCGTCACCAACGCGCACGAACGCGCCGAACGGCACCAGCTTCGTGACCTGGCCGGCGACCACCTCGCCCGCTTGATACATGCGCTCGAACTCTCGCCAGGGATCTTCCTGCGTGGCCTTCAGCGACAGAGACACGCGCTCCCGCTCCAGGTCCACATCGAGGATCTCGACCTCGACGTCTTCGCCGACCGCGACAACCTCGCCGGGATGATCCACGTGCTTCCATGAGAGCTCCGACACATGGACGAGCCCGTCCACTCCCCCGCCGACGTCGACGAAGGCGCCGAAGTTGACGATGGAGCTCACCTGGCCGGTACGGCGCTCGCCCTTCTTCAGGCTCTCGAGGAACTTCTTCCGGCCCTCGCTCTGGGATTCCTCCAGGAAGGCGCGGCGCGACAGCACGACGTTGTTCCGGTTTCGATCGAGTTCGATGATCTTGCACTCGAGCTGCTGGCCTACGTAGGGGTGCAGGTCGCGCACCCGGCGCAGCTCGACGAGGGAGGCCGGCAGGAACCCTCGCAGGCCGATGTCGAGGATCAGGCCGCCCTTGACGACCTCGATCACGGGGCCCGTTATCGTCTCTCCGTCCCGCATGGTCTTCTCTATGCGGATCCACGAGCGCTCGTATTGCGCGCGCTTCTTGGAGAGGATCAGACGGCCCTCCTTGTCCTCCTTCTGGAGCACGAGGGCCTCGACTTGGTCACCGACCTTGACGACTTCCGATGGATCGAGATCCTGGCGGATCGAAAGCTCCTTGGCGGGGATCACGCCCTCGGACTTGTAGCCGATGTCCAGCAGCACCTCGTCGCGGTCGATCTTCACCACGACGCCGGAGACGAGTTCGCCATCCCGGAAGTCCTTGACGCTCTCCTCGATGGCCTTGATGAGCTCTTCGGGAGTGAGGTCGTCCTGAACCTCAGGCTCCGATATGGTCTCGCTTTCTATGCCGATCATCTCCTCTCGGCCGGTCGGAGAACCGTTTCGCCGCGCGATCCGACCACCGAGGTAGATGGAGGCGGGAACTCGTGCGAGATGGTGCGCCGCCGGCGCGCGGGCGAGTCTAGAGCCGTGCCCCGAGCGCGTCAATCAAGCGAGAGCGGGTAGGTCCCTCCATGAGCTCAGTGGCCGGCGGGGGCGGCCTCCGCCCAGTTCGAGCCCCAGCCGAGGTCCGCCCGGAGGGTCACCGTGAGGGGGTACGCCGACTCCATCGCTTCCTTCACGAGCTTCCCGGCGTCCTCCCGGTGGGGTTCGGCGACGTCGAAGACGAGCTCGTCGTGGACCGTCAGGACCATGACGCAGTCCAGGTCGGACGCCTGGAGCTCGCGGTCCACCCGGATCATGGCGAGCTTCAGGATGTCGGCCGCCCCGCCCTGGATCGGGGCGTTCAGCGCCATCCGGCGTCCCATGTCCCTGACCCGCGGGTTCGGCGAGCCGAGCTCCGGCAGGTACCGCCTCCTTCCGAGAATCGTCGCGGTGAACCCCTCGGCCGTGGCGCGGCCGACCTGTCGGTCGAGGAACTCCCGGATCTTGGGAAAGCCGGCGAAGTACGCGTCGATGAACTCCTGCGCCTCGTCGGGGGCGATCCCCATGCGGCTCGCGAGGCCGTAGGCGTTCATGCCGTACGCGAGGCCGTAGTTGACCACCTTCGCGCGTCGGCGAAGCTCCGGGTCGACCTGGTCCGCGGGCAGGCCGAACACCTTCCCCGCCGTCGCGGCGTGGATGTCGGCGTCCGTGGCGAACGCCTCGGCCAGCGCCTCGTCGCCGGACAGGTGGGCCAGCACGCGCAGCTCGATCTGTGAGTAGTCGGCCACGAGCAGGACCCGGTCGGGCCCGCCGGCCACGAACGCCCGCCGGATCTGGCGTCCGAGCTCGCCTCGGACCGGGATGTTCTGAAGGTTGGGATTCACGCTCGAGAGCCGTCCGGTGGACGCCCCCACCTGGTTGTACGTGGTGTGCACCCGGCCGTCCCGCGCGCTGATGAGCGGAGGGAGCGCATCGAGGTACGTGGACTTGAGCTTGGAGAGCTCCCGGTAGGTGAGGAGGTCCTCGACGATCGGGTGACGGTCCCGCAGCTTCTCGAGCACGTCCGCGTCGGTCGAGAGTGCGCCCTTGGAGGTCTTCTTGAACGGGGTGAGCCCCAGCTTCTCGTAGAGGATCACCCGGAGTTGCGGCGGCGATCCGATGTTGAAGCGCTCGCCCGCATGCTCGTAGATCCGCGCCTCGAGCTCGGCCATGCGGCCCCCCAGGGTTTCGGACATCTCCCGCAGGTACGCCACGTCGAGGGCGACCCCGGCCGTCTGCATCCGGGCCAGGACTCCGGACAAGGGCATCTCGACCTCGACGAGGAGCTCGCCGAGCCCCGCCCTGGAAAGCCGCTCCTGCATCACCGGGGCCAGGAGCCCGATCGCGGCCGCCGAGCCCCCGACTCGCGGTGCCGGATCCGAGAAGAGCTGGTCGGTTCCCTCTTCGACCATCTCGCCGATGACGTCCAGCCCCAGATACTGCCGGCACAGGGCATCAAGCGGATACGTGGCTTCGGCGGGATCGAGGAGGTAGGCCGCCAGCAGAGTGTCCAACTCCACCCCGCCGAGGCGCCCGCCCTCGGCCCGGAGCGCCGATTCGAAGTCCTTCGCGCCGTGCACCCACTTCGCCGTCCCCGGATCGGCGAGCCAGCGACGGAACGAATCGGGGATCTGGTCCGCGAGGACGAACACCGCCTGCCCGCCACCGGGCGAAACGCCGAGCCCCCGGATCCCGTCCTCCAATATGGGATAAACGGCGGCTCCCCCTCCCGTCTCCACGATGCTCTCGAGGTCCGCTGCGGATCCCGTGCGGACGTCGAGGGACGCGGCCTCGATGGCGGGCTTTGCCGTCAGCTCCAGCTCCTCGAGGCGCTCGAGAAGGGATCGGAACTCGAGCGAGTTGAACAGGCGGCGGACCGCGTCGGGGTCCCAGGATCCCATCGCGCAGTCGTCCGGCTCGACCGTCAGGTCCACGTCGGTCACCAGGCGAGCGAGCTCCTTGTTGCGGATGAGATCCTGTCCGGCCAGCTCGATGGGGCCTCGTACCCGGCCCTTGATCTCGGCCGTCCTCCCGAGCAGCTCCTCGACGCTTCCGAACTCCTGGACGAGGCGGCTCGCCGTCTTCTCCCCCACCCCGGGCACGCCGGGGATGTTGTCCGACGCGTCTCCCTTCAGGGCGACGTAGTCCAGGTACTTCTCGGGAGGAAGCCCGAACCGCTCGGTCACTGCCGCCACGTCGTAGCGGACGATGTCGGAGATGCCCCTGCGGTTGAAAAGGACGGAGATGCCGGGCCGGACCAGCTGGAAGAAGTCGCGGTCCGCGGTCACTATGACGGCGTCCATGCCGCGCTCGAGCGCCCGGAGCGCGAGCGTGGCGATCGCGTCGTCCGCCTCGTGGCCTTCCACCTCGACGATGGGGATGGAGAGCGTCTCCAGGACCTCCCGTATCAGGCCCAGCTGCTGGCGGAACTCGGCGGGCGCCTCGGCCCGGCCGGCCTTGTAGTCGGCGTACTGCTCGAGGCGAATGGTCGGTCTTCCCTTGTCGAAATGCACGGCGAGGAGGTCGGGCCTCTCCTCGCCGAGAAGCTTGATGAGCATGGAAGTGAAGCCGTAGACGGCGTTCGTGATCTGGCCGCTCGTCGTGGCGAGCGACATGGGCAGCGCGAAGAACGCGCGAAACGCAAGGCTGTGTCCGTCGAGGAGGAAGATGCGCTTTCGGCGCTCGACGTCTGCGCCGGTGCCCGACTGGCCTGCCACAGACCCGATTCTACGATTGGCCTCCCTCTGCCTCCGTTCGTAGACTCGGGCGGTGGCCCAATCCGGTTCTCTCTCGGCTCGCGACTATCTGGCGGCGATCTACGAGATGGCCGAGGAGGGCATCCCGACCGTCCAGGCAGGGCTCGCGAGGTGGATCGGCGTCAGCGCCGCCTCTGTCTCGGAAGCAGTCAAGCGTTTGCGGCGAGACGGACTTTTGATGAGCGAGGGCCGTGTCCTCCTCTTCACACCGGCCGGCGAAGAGCAGGCCCGTCGCCTGGTACGCCGTCACCGGCTCGCCGAGCGGTTCCTCATCGAGGTGATCGGCCTCCGGTGGCACCAGGCCCACGAGGAGGCGTCGGCCTGGGAACGGGTCATCTCCGACCAGGTCGAGGAGCGACTCACCGTGCTCCTCGACGACCCGGCCACCTGTCCGCACGGAAACCCGATCCCCGGGTCTACCCACCCCGCGGATCTGGAGGACCTGCAGCCGCTTCGGGACTTCGAGGCCGGCGACCGGGTGATCCTCCTGCGGCTCACGGAGGACCTCGAGCTCGAGCTGGACGTCATGCGCTATTTCGAGGAGAACGGCCTCATGCCCGGCGGCGAGATCCTGGTCGTGGACACCGCGCCGGATGGGACCATGACCCTCGAGGTTCAGAGCCGCACGGTGGGGCTCGGGGCCGAACTCACCGACAACCTGTGGGTGCGCCGCGCCGCTTGACGTTAATCCGGTTCTCTCAGTAGGATTTCAGGTAGGCTGAACCTAGACCATTAGGTATACCTAACGACCTGAAAGGAGTTCGTCTTGGGCGCGGCGTTCGTCCTGATGCTCAGGGAGGGCATCGAGGCGGCCCTCATCGTTTCCATCGTCCTCGCGTACCTGCGTCAGCTCGGGAGATCCGATCGCGCCGCGCTGGTCTGGTGGGGCACGGCGGCGGCGGTGGCCCTCAGCGTCGTCGTGGGTGCGATCATCTTCGCCGCGGCCGGGGAGTTCGAGGGCCAGGCCGAGGAGGTCTTCGAGGGGCTGGTGAGCCTCCTTGCGGTCGGCTTCCTGACGTGGATGATCTTCTGGATGCGCCGCCAGGCCGCGCGCATCAAGGGGGACATCCAGGAGAGGGTGGACACCGCGCTCGTGGGCGGCGGCATCGGCCTCGCCACCCTCGCCTTCGCCATGGTCCTTCGCGAGGGCATCGAGACGGCGCTCTTCCTGTTCGGCACGTTCAAGGCAACGGCCACGGGCGCAGGTGGGGCCTGGGGGCAGATCCTCGGGGCCGCCATCGGCCTCACCACGGCCGTCGTCCTCGGCTACCTGCTGTACCGGCGGAGCATCAAGTTGAACCTCCGCACGTTCTTCCGCGTCACGGGGGGGCTCCTGCTGTTGGTGGCCGCCGGCCTGCTGGCGTTCTCGGCCCACGAGCTGCAGGAGGCCGGCTACCTCGGCTTCCTGACCGGCCAGGCATACGACGTATCCGGCACACTGAGCGACGAGACCGGCCTCGGAGCTGTGTTACGTGGGCTGATCGGCTACCAGGACAAGCCCTCCGCGCTGGAGGTCGTCGCGTGGGTCGGATATCTGGCGGTGGCCGGGTTCTTCTTCTTCCGTCCCCTCCCCGTCCGATCCTCGCCGGTTCCCGCCGGTGTCATCTCAGCTGGCGGCGCCACTCCGCTGGCACGTCAGCACTGAAGTCCGTCTCGGACGCGCCCAGGAACCTGGCCAGCTCCCGAATGGTACCCGCGACCTCCCGGCCGACCGAGGCAGGCATCGCTGGGCCCGGGTCAATGTGGACGGCGTTGATGACGAGCCGGCCTCGCCTTCGGTCCATCACCGGGTCGATGCGGCCGACCAGCCGGTCGCGCCACAGGATGGGCATCACGTAGTAGCCGTATCGCCGCTGGCTGCGCGGCACGTAGATCTCCAGACGGAACCGGAATCCGAAGAGCTCCTCGGTACGGCTTCGATCACAGATCAGGTTGTCGAAGGGCGACAGCAGCGTCGTCCGGGGCTCGCACTCCTCCCACTTCCCCGCGAGCAGGCGCTCAAGGAGCGAGAGGTCCTCCTGGTGGACGTACCAGGGCTCCGACGGGCGAGGGTCTTCGGCCACGAGAACCCGAGAGACCTGCTTCTCCCGTTCGAGGGCCGAAAGCGCGGACGCGAGGCCCGGATAGCTTCCCCGGATGAAATGCTGGCCGATGTGCCGTGGCCGCGCGATCCCGAGAGCCCTAAGCGACCGCTGGGCGGCGCGGCGCACGACTTCGGGCCCCGGCAGGGCCCGCCGGGGCGTCCAATCCGGGAACCACCTCTCCGACAGGTCCCACCACCTGGTGAGTCCGGAGCGACCGGCAACGGTTATCGTTCCCGCGGCCCATAGGAAGTCGAGCATCCGGCTCACGTTCCGCTCCGCCGTCCATCCACTCGACTGCCAGCCGATTCGGGAGCGATCCTCGAAGTCCCTCGACCGGAGAGGCCCCTCGGCCCGCAGCCGCCGCAGGATGTGCCGGCGAAGGTCGCGGTTCTCCTCTAGCCAGGTTCGAACCCTGCGCGACCACGTGGTGTCCCCTCTGGCGAAGCGTCGCATGTGGGCGTGGTGGATCTGGAAGTCCTCGGTGAGCACGAGAGACGCCGCGTGCGCGAAGTACTCGAACAGCTGCCGCTCGCGCCATTGCAGGACCTCCAGCGCCTCGCGGTCGAACGGGCCGAGGCGGCTCCAGAGGACCAGGAGGTGGCTTCTCGCCACGACCGCGATCGGGTCGAGCTGCAGGCATCCCAGGTCCCGGGCGACGTCGAGCACCTCGTCGGGCGAGGGGGACGGAACGCGCGAACCAGCAAGCCGCTGGCGTGCGACGGCCATGCGGCGCACCACCGTCAACGAGACCGTCGGGAGGCGGGAGGGCGGCACGGCCCGCGAGTCTATCGGCACATTGCGAGTCCACCGGCGTTCTCGGCGAGGGGCGGGAGGGCACCCCAATTTCTTTGTCACTCTTCAGCTTTCTCGCCGGGAGGCTTCCATGGCTCTACCTGCGGATCTTCACGAATAGGGTTGCGGCCCAGATACTCTCGGCCGGTTGACAGGGTGAGAGGCCCTTGCTACCTTTCGCCCCGGTCCCGAGCGGCCGGACGGTCGAAGGATCGGACGGAACGCCCGGCGAGATCGACGGGAGGGTGGGAGGACGCAAGTCCCTCCGCCGCCCGCTCGACCTCCCGAGAGTCTCCGACCGGTCGGTCGGCCCGGGTTGCTCGGGGCCAACTTTCGAGCGGGTCCGAGGTGCCGAGTAGATAACGCTCGCGTATGGGGAAGGCGCGAGCGGCTCCAAAGGCATCTCGGACCCGCTCTTCTGTCCCCTCCCCCACCGGTGTACCACGCGAGTCGAGCGGGTAGGCTCGTCGGCATGAGCGAGGAACCGATGCCTTCGGCCCCGAACGATCCTCCCGATTCCGGGGAGAAGCCGGCCCCCGGTGAGGCGGCTTCGTCCGAGGACGACGTCCCTCTCGCCAAGGAGGGGGCGGTCGATCCCCAGCGCCTCTTGCGCATCGCCGGCATCACCCGCGAGGTCCTGGAGGAGGCGAGGCGGATCCGCCCCGAAGCGGCCGCGGTCCAGCATCTTCGGCAGGTCCACGGGCGAATCAGCGCGGAGCTCCGTGAAGCGCTCCCGCGGAAGCTGTTCGAGGAGCTCGACGAGCTGACCCCGGATCCCGACCCCGGCGGCGCGACGCTCGAGGAGATGTCCATCGCCCACGCCGAGATTCTCGGGTGGCTCGAGGGGCTGTTCCAGGGGACGCAGCTCGCGCTCCAGCTCCAGGCCGCCCAGGTGATGCAGGAACGATCCCGGCGACCGTTACCTCGGTCGGCCGACGAGACCGAGCCGCCCGACGGCCGCTACCTCTGACACAGGGGTCTCGCTCTCCCCGCACGATCGCGCCTTCCTCGATGGAGCGCACGGCGACGGGGCCCGAACGGCCATGCGGATCGTCCTGGGCCTGGCGCGCGCGATGGGGGCGGATCGGCTCCTGGACGTCCGTTCCGCGCACGTTGACGGGTGCCTCTACCACGGGCAGGTGAGCCTCGACTTCGCCGAGCGACTCGTCACCGGCGGCGCGCGGGTCGCCATTCCGACGACCCTCAACGTTGGCGCCCTCGACCTCCTGCACCCCGAACTGTATCGGGGCGACCGCGAGGCCGGGGAACGTGGCCGGCGCCTCATGGACGCTTACGTGTCCCTGGGCTGCCGCCCGTCATGGACCTGCGCGCCCTACCAGCTCCCCGAGCGTCCGAGCTTCGGAGAGCATGTTGCGTGGGCGGAGTCCAACGCCATCGTTTTCGCGAACTCCGTCCTCGGAGCGCGGACCGAACGGTACGGCGACTTCATCGACGTCTGTGCCGCCATCACGGGACGGGCGCCGGATGCCGGGCTCCACCGGGCCGAGAACCGGCGAGGACAGATCGTGTTTCGGATGTCCGGCGTTCCGGAACGACTCCTCCGCGACGACGTGCTCTTCCCCGTCCTGGGTCACCTGATCGGGGCGCGGACCGGCACGATGGTCCCGGTGGTGCAAGGCCTCCCCCTCACCACTACGGAGGACCAGTTGAAGGCGCTGGGGGCGGGCACTGCCTCGTCGGGGTCGGTGGGGCTGTTTCACGCCGTTGGGGTGACCCCGGAGGCGCCCACTCTGGAGGCAGCGCTGGGCGGGCGCGGGCCCGATCGCGAGATCGAGGTCACCACGAGGGACCTGGTCCGCGTCCGTGACTCGCTCTCGACGGGGACGTCATCTCCGCTCCGCGCCGTGAGCATCGGGACTCCGCACGCCTCCCTGGCCGAGTTCGAGCAGCTCATCCGCCTCCTAGGGGGAAGCCGAGTCAAGGCCGGCGTGGGGTTCTTCGTCTCCACCGGGCGCCACATCCTTCGACAGATCGAAGAAAGGGGGTGGCTGGAAGTGCTCGCTCAGGCGGGCGTGAGCGTAGTTACGGACACCTGCACCTACGTCACGCCGATCATTCCACCCGGCCGAGGGGCGGTGATGACCAACTCCGCCAAGTGGGCGCACTACGCGCCCGCGAACATCGGAGCCCAGGTCCTGTTCGCCAGTTCGGCTGAGTGCGTGCGATCGGCGGTGCTCGGGACCATATGGCGTGACCCGGAGTTGTGGCCCGATGACTGAGGATCGCGCCGACGGCCACACGCTCGTCCCCGGCCGGGCCTCTGGGGCCGCGGTCGTGCTGGAGGAGCCGCTGTCCTTCTGGGGCGGCTTCGATCCGGTCACGGGGGCGGTGGTGGATCCAAGTCACCCCCAGGCGGGCGCAGTCCTCACGGATCGCGTCCTGATAATGCCCTCGGGCCGCGGGTCGAGCTCCTCGAGCAGCGTTGTGGCGGAGGCGATCCGTCGCGGCACCGGGCCACGCGCCATCCTCCTTCGGCATCCCGACCCAATCCTGGCCGTGGGGGCCATGGTGGCCGCGGAGCTCTATGGGCGCTCCTGCCCGGTCGTGGTGCTCGGTGCGGGCGAGTACGGCGCCCTCGGCGAGGGCGAGGTCGAGGTCGAGGTGGAGGCGGGACCGGATCGGGCGGTCATCCGTACCCGCCGGTAGGCCGCCCCGCGATTCGCGGGTCAGGAGGCCAGGGCGAGCTCGGCCAGCCTTCGCCCGACCAGCGGCGCGAACTTGAACCCGTGACCGCTGCACGCAGACCCAACGACGACCGGTCCCCGCCTTTCCAGCACGAAGCCCTGGTCCGGCGTGTTCGTGTACAGGCAGGTCTCCACGAACCGTGGCTGGATCTCGGGCGATCGATACCGTTCGGCCACCCACGAACTGAGCCGGCGAACGGATTCCCGGTTCGCCTCTCCCTCGTCGTCGGGATCGACATCTGGGCCGGCGTGATGCTCTCCGGCCTTCAGGCCCTGCCCGGGGCTGGGGAGCGCGTACACCGAAGGGGATCCCCAGTTCACCACCGGAGGGAGGGTTTCGGCGCCGTCCACATCGAAGT
>JACDEY010000039.1 GCA_013816105.1 Actinomycetota bacterium | reverse complement strand
GAGATGGATCGCGAGGATGAGCAGGACGGACACGAGTAGCGCGACGAGCTGCACCACCGAGACTCGGATCCCCGCGAGACGCAGGTTCACCGTCTCGAACTCCAGGGGCAACCCGATCGGATTGGAGCCCCGCCAGATGACCACCGCTTCCTGGACCGCGATCGCCAAGCCGATCGTCGCGACGGCCGGCCCGATCTCGGATTCCCGGCTCACCGGCCGGAAGCAGAGGACGTCGGTGAGGACACCGCCCAGGACTCCGGCGGCGAGCCCAAGAACGATGGCGGCGACGAGGGGCAAACCCAGCAGCCTGAGGCCAAGGACGAACGCCACCCCGGAGGCCATGAAGACCTGACCGTGGGCGAGGGTCAGCAGGCGCACCACGCCGAAGACCAGGGTGTAGCCGATGGCGAGCAGCGCGTAGTTGCTGCCTAAGAGCAATCCATTGACGAGCGTCTGCAGCTGGGGGCGGATCCGCCTACTCCAGGAGCTCGGTCTCTTCTGCTCCGGTGAGCACGAGTGTGTAGACAGTCTTCTCGGCTTCGCCGTTCTCCATGAAGGAGACCGGCCCGGTTGGGCCCTCGAACCCCGAGAGCCCGAGCAGGCCATCTCGGATCGCCTCGCGCGCTTCCTCCACCGGCGTGCCGCCGTCGATGCCTGCGTCCTCGGCGACCTGCGCGATCATGTAGATGATCTCGTAGGCGTTCGCGGCCTCGGGAACGGTGGGCGGCTCGGGGTCGGCCTCCTGCATCTTCGCCGCGAACTCCGACGCCGCGTCCGAGGCGGGCGGGAAGAACACCGTCGGGATGACCCAGTCGTGAATGGCATCTCCTCCGGCCTCGCGAAACGCACCGCTCCCCTGCGCCGCGAACCCGAGCACCGGTAGGTCGAGCCCCTGATTCTGCATCTCGCGGGCGAACAGGCCGGCCTCCACGGGAAGGGACATGAAGAACAGGGCGTCCACGTCCTCTGCGGCGACGCGCTCGACGAGCCCCGCGAAGTCGGTGGCGCCCACCTGGAATGTGGCGGTGTCGACGATCTCGATCCCAGCCTGCTCCGCGACCGCCGGCACGACCAGTTCGGCCGTGGCTGTCGGCCCGGGGGACTCGTCGTCGTACACGAGCGCGACGCGTGACACCTGATAGTTCAGCGCGAAAGCGGGGAGTGCCTGTGCGTATGCGTGGACGGCCGTCGGCGTGTTGACGAAGGCCCAGCCCTCCCCGAGCTCCGTCAACCCCGGCTGGTTCGCCGTGGCCGTCATCACGGGGATTTGGAGGTCCGGGGCCTGCGCGAAGATGACCTCGGCCTCGCCGCTGGAAACGGGACCGGACACCGCGAACGCGTTCTGCTCCGTCGCGAGGTCCCGGAGGCCCTGGACGGCCTCACCCGGGTCGAGCCCGGTGTCGACCACCTGGAGCTCGAGCATCGAACCGTTGACCCCGCCGTCCGCGTTGATCTCCTCGACCGCGAGCTCCGAGGCAGCCTGTATGTCCGTGCCGAAGGTCGCGACGGGCCCCGAGAGGTCGGTCAAGAGCCCGATGGTCATGGGCGCTACCTCCCCACCGTCGCCGGTCCCGTTCCCGTCGACATTCGGACCGTCGTCGTCCGACGAGCACGCCGCCCCCAGGACGACGAGCGCAAGGATCGTCGCGAGGAGCCTCGCCGACCGGACGGGGCCGTGCCAGCCGTGACGCGTCACTGTCTCACCTCCATGTCTCCACGAATCATGGCTTCAGGCTATCGCAGAGGGTGACGCCAGGGGCGGCGGCGAGCAAGTCCCACCCAGGGGGTTTCGTGTGCGCTTGCACACACGCCGAGCGCGAGTGGTCACTGTCCGGACGCCGCGGCTCGCTCCATGTCCGACTGGATACGAGGGCGGTCGACCTTCCCAGACGACGTTCGGGGCAGCTCTTCGACCATGTGGACGGTGGCGGGGACCATGTAAAGGGGCAGGCGATCGGCTACCTGGGCCTTGACTTCCGCGACCGACAGCGCCCCCTTCTCCCGCGGGGCGACCATGGCGACGATGGCCATGCCCCACTCGGGGTGAGCGACGGCCACCACGGTGACTTCCTTGACCGCTGGGTGCGAGCTGATCGCCCGCTCGACCTCCTCCGGCTCGACTCGATAGCCGCGAGTCTTTATCTGCAGGTCGCGCCTGCCGACGAAGACGTGGTTCCCGTCCGGCCGCAGGCGCGCCACGTCCCCGGTGCGGTACACGGGATCGGGGAGGTGCGGGTCGATCGGGTTGGGGACCACCTTTTCGGCGGTCATCTCGGGCTGTCCCCAGTATCCGCGCATCAGCGAAGGGGTCCGGACGTACATCTCGCCCTCCTCGCCCGGCCCGGCCACGCCGCCGTCATCCTTCAGGAGGAAGACCTGCACGTTCTCGAGGGCCTTGCCGACCGGCAGCGGCCACTCCTCCGGAAGTTCGCGGAAGTGGTACGTCGTGTTCCCCCAGGTCTCCGTGGTGCCCAGGAAGTACACGAACTCGACGTCCGGAACCACTTTCTTCAGCTTTCGCATATCCTCCTCCGCGAAGGCGGCCCCGCCGAACGCCACGATGCGAAGGGAGGGAAAGGACCCCGGCGCGGGTTCCGTCTGGAGGAGCAACGTGAGCGCGGAGTTTACGGAGAACCAGATCGTGATCCGCTCGTCTCGGATCACGCGAGCGATCTCGGACCCCCAGCCGACCTCGCCCTCCGCCATGAGGACCGCCGCGGCGCCCACCCTGGCGGCCGCCCACAGGCTGTAGCCCGAGATGAGGAAGTGCAGGGGAGAGTGGACGACGAGGCGGTCCTCGGGCGTGAGGCGCATGCGAGTGGCGAACCACTCCGCCGCCGTCAGGAGCGATCGATGGTTGTGCATGACGCCCTTCGGCACGCCCGTCGACCCCGAGGTGTACGCGATGCAGGAAAGGTCGAGCTCTGTGCCGTGGACGCCGGGGTCGGACGCCCGGGGATCGCTCGTCGCCTCCGCATAGCCGATTGTCGGGACCGGCAGGTCGGCCGGTCCGGACCCGTCGTCCACGAGGAGCGCGACGCCGGGACGGTGCCGCTCGAGGCTCTCGAAGAGCTCGGCCGCCCGGGCCGGGGTGGCGACGAGCGCCGAGACCGTGCTGTCCTCCACCATGGCGGCAACGCGTGGCGGTGGCGCCATGGGGTCGAGAGGGACGAAGCATGCTCCCGCCTTCAGGGCACCGTTCACCGCTGCCATCATCTCGAGGTTTTTCGGGACGAAGATGCCGACGCGATCGCCAGGTCGCACGCCCGCCGCGAGGAGTGCGTTCGCGACGCCGTTGGAGGCCGCCTCGAGCTCTCCGTACGTCATGGACCGGCCCTTGCAGGCGAGGGCCTCTCGTTCCGGATGCCCGGCAGCCGCCTCGGCCAGGAGTTGATGGAGCAGGTACGTCATCGAGTGCGTCCTTTCGGTCCGGGTCGTCGGTCGTCCATCGGATGGTATGACTCGAAACGAATTCCGTCTGGCAGGCCCGCCGCTTGACCAGAACCGGAGCGCCGGGATAGCGTGGCCGAGCTAGGTCGGCCGACGAAAGGAGTGGAGCGTGGCTCATCCCAACGAGGAGATCGCCCGGAATGCGACCGAAGCACTGTCCAGGGGCGACATGGAGGGCTTCCTCAGCCATCACGCCGACGACGTCGTGGTGCACTTCCCCGGTAGAGGGCCGATGGCCGGCGACCATCGGGGCAAGGCCGGCGTGGCGCAGATGTTCCAGAGGCAAATGCAGATACTCGACGCCCCGCCGGAGATCGAGACGCACGACGTCCTGGCAAGCGATGACCACGTGGTCCTCCTGAACAAGATCCGGGCTACCCGCGGCGGCCAGGCCCTCGAGCAGCAGCAGGTGGTCGTGTTGCACATCAGGGACGGAAAGATCGCCGAGGCCTGGCTGCAGTTCTCCGATCAGCAGGCCCTGGACGAGTTCGCCTCCTCCTAGGGTTCCTGGGCGCTTGGTAAAGGAGGCGACATGCCGATCCTGCGGATCGAACATCCAGCACCCGACTTCGACGCCTGGAAGAGGGAGGGTTTCGACACCGATCCCATCGGTCGGGAGAAGGGGGGCGGAGGCCTTTCGCGCCGCGCTGCGCGGGCTGTGGGGCCGCGTCCAGGATCACTTCGGCTGGACGGAGAGCCCGCGGGCGCGAATCCTCGAGGACGTGGAGACCAGGGAGTACTGACTTCGGGGGTTGCTGTATCGAACCCGCGGCGTCCCGATGGCGCCATCTGCCAGCGCTCTTGCCCCGCCACGAAAGCTCTCCGCCACCCCGCCCGCGTGGTGGTCCGACACTAGATGTAGCGACGGACTTGGGCCAGGTATCCCTCGAACTCGGCGCCGAACCGCCGCTCCAAGTGGCGCTCCTCCCGAACCACGGCGATGTGCATAAACAGCAACACGGCAGGCAGGGCGACCAGTGGCCAAGCCGCGTTGACAATAAGGGCAGCCCCAACGTACATGATGCTCCACGCCACGTACATGGGGTTCCTGCTCCGCGCGTAGGGACCGCGCGCGACGATCTGGTTCGGGGCTTGCATATCCACCCTCCCGGCGGCCATCACCGCCCAGATGGCAAGAAGCACCCCGGCAAGCAGAACGGGCCATCCCATGGCATGGCCGAGCCAAGATGCGGAGAAGAGTTTCCAGGGCGCGAAGGGCTGCAGCACGAGACCCACGACCAGGCCGCCGAGGTGCGCCTCGGGGAGCGGCACGTTGCGCCATCGCCACTTGCCCTGTGCATTCCGCGGTCCTTCTGCCATCGTGGCGCACGCCTACCGGGGTCTAGGCCGCCATCGTTGAAGAGGTCCGCTTCATCGGATCATCCGATAGAAGCGCCAATAATCCGTTTCGATCGGGAGGACCTCCACCTCCCCAAAGCCGGCCTCCAGAGCGTATTGGCGAAGCGTGGACGGACGTATCACGGCTCCCGTGGCTGCGGTCTGCGGGTCTCCCATCGCACCGGGCAGGCAAGACACCACGCTCCAGCCGCACTCGTGCCGATCGTGGTCAGATGCCAAGAAGGCCCGCGGCGAAGGCCGCCGGCCGATCCTCTCCCGCGGCCGCGTAGCCCGCGTAAGCCTTCTGCCCTGCGGCGATCGACTCGTCGGTCCGCGAGAGCCACCAGGCGGCGTCGGCGAAGCCGTCCAGGTCTCGAGGTGTCAGGCCAGCGGGATCGAGGGCCCGGAGCTCTTCATAGGCGTCGGCCCACGCCTCCCGCCCGATGGCGGCTCGGGCCCGGTCGATGTCGGCGATCCGCTCGGCCACCCCGCCCCTTCCTCCCAATTCGAGCGTCTCAGGCGATTGCTGGCCCGCCTGGATTCGAACCAGGACTAACTGATCCAGAGTCAGTCGGGCTACCGTTACCCCACGGGCCAGTGCGGTGACCTGCGTGGTCACGCGAGAAGCGTATCAGCAGCGAGTGGAGGAATGCCCAGGAGCGGCCCGAAGAGGGCCGGCGGCGCCCGGTAGTAAACTCGGGCGTTCTCCGACAAGAGCCCCCGGAAGCTTCGATGCGAAAACCCGAGGTCGTCGTCCTGTTCGCCTACAACTACTGGGCCAACCGGCAGATCGTTGCCGCGGCCGGCGAACTCCCGGCGGAGAAGTTCACGACGCCTTCGACCCTCACCTATCGCGACCTCCGAGGAACCCTGGTGCACACCCTCGACGTGGAAAAGAGCTGGCGCCTGCGGCTGCGCGGGGAGAAGCAGGAGGTGTGGGACACGTCGCTCGCGTACGAGGACTACCCGACGACGCAGGAACTGGCAGCGGACTGGCAGGGTGACGAAGAGGAGATGCGTGCCTGGCTCGATGAGCTGACCGACGAGGAGCTGGATGGTGTAGTCGATCTCGGCCCAAAGGACCGCTTCCCCCTCTGGTGCTTCCTGGTACACATTGTCACGCACAGCGCTCAGCAGCGGCGAGATGCCGCCCTGCTCTTGGAAACGCTGGGCGTTACTCCACCCGAACTCGAGTTCCTCTACTACACGGATTGGCTGGGAGAACGTGCGATGGGGGAACGGAGATGAACAAGAGCGACCTGGTGGCGGAGATCGCCCGGAAGACAGACGTGCCGCCAAGCGACGTGGCGCGGGTCGTCGACGGCCTCATCGCGGTGGTCACACGGGCGGTCGTGCGAGGAGAGAAGGTCGTCCTGTCCGGCTTCGGGACGTTCCACCGGCAGGCGCGGGCCGCCCGGACGGCGCGCAACATCTGGTCAGAGCAGACCATCCGCCTGCGGGCCCGCAACGTGCCCGCGTTCCGTCCGGGCAAGCCGTTCCGGGACGCGGTGGCCCGGCGACGGGCCACGGGAAGATCCAGGTCACGATGAGACGGGACGACCTTAGAACCTAGCGTTCGCGAAGGTACCCGGCCCGCCGGTACGCGACTCAGTCGCGCAGGCCCTCGAGGTTGTACGCGGCCACCGGACCGGACTTGCCCTTCACCCGCAGCTCGCCCAACGATCGGACGCGGGCTCGCCCGCCGATCTGCGCGTAGGTGGCCTCACCGATCACCACCTGGCCGGCCCCCGCGCAGGCCTCGAGGCGCGCCGCGAGGTTCGTGGTATCCCCGATGGCGGTGAAGTTGCGCATCTCCGGGCTGCCGACGTTTCCGACCAGGGCCGGACCGGTGTTGATCCCCACGCGAAAACGAGGCCACTCGGGGCGGCCCGAGGCGAGCTCCTCGATCGCCTCCTGCATGGCCAGGCCCGCGCGCGCCGCGAGGAGCGCGTGGTCGGGCTGACGGGCCGGGGCGTTGAAGATGGCCATGACGGCGTCTCCGATGAACTGGATGACCGTCCCGCCGTGTTCGAGGATCCGCGGCACGGCGGCGCCGAAATATCGGTTGAGCATCTCGACCACGGCTTCAGGGGAGGATCTCTCCGAGAAGGGGGTGAACCCCTGGAGGTCCGCGAACAGCACCGTGACCTCCACTATCGCCCCGCCGAGGGCCGCCTGCGCGGGGTCCGCCAGCAGGGTCGTCGCCACCTCGGGCGACATGTAGGAGCGGAACAACGTGTCGATCTGCCGATAGAGGCGCGCGTTCTCGACCGCGATCGAGAGCTGGCTCGCGAGGGACTCGAGGACCGAACGGTCGCGCTGGGCGAACTCGCGAGCCCCCGTCCGGCACACCTCAAGGATGCCGACGGCGCGGCCCTTCACGACCAGGGGAAGGATCAGCCGTCGCGCTCCGATGCCCCCATCCTCCACCGGCTCGAGCGACTCGAGCGCGACCCTGAAGGGCTCCGATTCCTCGGACTCGTTCGGCTCGGCTTCAGGAGAACGCGCCGGCGGGCTCCCTTGCGCGGAGCCGCTTTCGAGGTCGGGCGGAAAATGCAGGAGGCCGTCCTCGACCAGTCCGACCCGTACCGCGTCCGGCCGGAACGCCGCGCCGGCAATATCGACCACCCGCCTCAGCAGCTCCCGGTCTTCAACCAACACTCGAGCCTCGTTGCCCACGCTCACGAGGGCTCCAAGCCGAAGGATCTGCGATCGCTCCGCCGCCAGGGCCTCGGTGGACCTCTCGAGCACATCGACCTGCCCCTCGGTCAGGCCGAACCGGTCGCCGAGACGGGCGGTGACGGCGCCGAACTCGCCGTCCGCCGAGCCTTCGCGATGGCGCTCGAGCGCGTCAACCAACGCCTCCAGCGCCTCCGTGTGCTCGTCCCGGATCCGCTTCAGGGTTTCCTCCAGCGAGATGCTGTTGAACAGCGTGCTGCGGGAGCCCTCGCGCCGGTACTGGACGTGCGAGCTGTAGGCGACGAAGCCGAACCCCACGAGCATCAGGAGGTGCCACTCCCACCAGGACAGGTGCCAGCTCCGTGAGTACGTGACGGCGATCATCGCCTCCGCCAGTAGCGCGAATGCCGTGATGACGCTGAGGAGCACGACCGCCGGCCGGCTGCGATAGCGCTGGAAGTACCGCAGGGATGCGTAACCGTAGAG
>JACDEY010000038.1 GCA_013816105.1 Actinomycetota bacterium | reverse complement strand
GAACTGGAAGCTGCGTGTCTCCACGTCGTGTCCGCGTTCGCGCGCCTGCGCCTCGGTGAACCCCACCGAGGAGATCTCCGGGGATGAGAAGGTGACCCTGGGAACGCCGGCGTAGTCGATCTCGGGGCCCTCCAGTCCGGCGATCCGCTCGGCGACCGCCATCCCTTCAAGAAAGGAGGAGTGAGCGAGCTGCAGCGGCGTCGCCGCCACGTCGCCCACCGCCCACACGTGCGGGACGCTCGTCTGCAGGGACCCGTCAACCTTGACGTAGCTGCGGTCGAGCTCGATGCCCGCCTCCGGGTAGCCCTCCGACACGGGGGCCCGGCCGATGGCGACGAGGCACACGTCGGCGGAAACGGTGGTGGCGTCCTTGCCTTCGGCCGCGTACGTCACCTCCACGTGGTCACCGTCGTCCTTCACCTCCTGGACCCGGACGCCGGCGACCGCATCGATCCCACGCTTGCGAAACGCCCGGGCCGCTTCCTTGGAGATGTCCTCGTCCTCCAGTGGAACGATGCGCGGCAGCGCCTCGAGGACGGTGACGTTGACCCCGAAGGACCGGTAGACCGTCGCGAACTCCATGCCGATCGCGCCCGCCCCGATGATCACCACGGACCCCGGGAGGTGGTCGAGGGTCAGGGCCTGGTCGCTCGTGATAACGCGGTCGGTGACCGTCAGGTCCGGCAACAGCCTTGGACGTGAACCCGTCGCGAGGACGACGTCGTTCCCCCGGAGCGTTCTGCCGTCGACCTCGACCGCCGGGCCCTCGACCAGCCTGCCCGAACCCTTGACGACCTCGATCTTCCGGGCCTTGATCAGGCCCGTGAGGCCCGAGACCTTCTTGTCGACTATGTGCCGCTCCGACTCGAGGACCTTCGTCCAGTCCACCTCGCCCGTGGCGTTGATGCCCCATTCCTCGGAGCGGTTGACGCGGTCCATCACCGAAGCGGACTCGAGGAGCGCCTTTGAAGGGATGCAGCCCCGGAGCAGGCACGTCCCGCCCAGCCGGTCGTCTCTCTCGACCAGGGCGACCTTCTTGCCCAGCACGGCCGCCCGCAACGCCGCCGCATAGCCGCCGGTTCCGCTGCCCAGCACGACCACGTCGTAGGTGCCGTCAGCCATTCGTGGGTCCTTTCTCGATGGCGACCGTGCTTCGGGCATACTACCGTCCGGATGGAGGAGGGCATGAGGCAGCTGAAAGGGTCACCCCTCGAGGAGGAGCATCGTGCGCTCGGTGCACACATGGGGGCCTTTGCGGGATGGTCGATGCCCATCCAGTACGCGGGCACGCTCGCCGAGCACCGGGCCGTCCGAGAGGGTGCCGGCCTCTTCGACCTGACCCATCTCGGCAAGATCGTTCTCGAGGGGAACGGTGCGCTCGAGGCCATTCAGCGGTCCATGCCCAACGACGCCCGGAAGATCGAGGTCGGAGCTGCTCAGTACAACATGGTCCTGAACGAGCGGGGCGGCATCGTCGACGACCTGATCGTCTATCGGACTGCGGAGCACCGGTACCTGGTCGTCCCGAACGCGGCGAACACTTCCCGCGTGCACCGAACGCTGCTCGAGGCCTCCGACGGCCCCACGGACGTGGTGCTCCGCGAGGATCTGTGCATCCTCGCCCCGCAGGGCCCCCGCTCGCCCGAGGTTGTCGCCCGTGTCTTCCCGGAGGCGTCCACTCTCCGATACATGCACTCGGCGGAGCTCTCCTACATGGGCCGGACGATGACCGTTTCACGGTCGGGCTACACGGGGGAGCTCGGTTTCGAGCTGTTCGTGCCGGACGACCTCGCGCCGGATCTGTGGAGGGAGCTCCTTGGGGCCGGTAGGGAGATGGGGCTCGCTCCGTGTGGCCTCGCCGCTCGCGACACACTTCGTCTCGAGATGGGCTATCCGCTGCACGGAAACGACATCTCCGAGGAGCGGACGCCACTCGAGGCCGGACTCTCGTGGGCGGTGTCCCTGGACAAGGGCGACTTCCTCGGACGCGACGCGCTGACGAGGCAGAAGGAGGAAGGGGTTCCCTCGAGGTTGTGGGGGCTCCGCATGCAGGACAGGCTTATTCCCCGGCCTCACTATCGAGTGATGTCGGGAGTGGAGGAGGTGGGGGAGACGACGAGCGGAACCTTCTCCCCAACCTTGAAGGTCGGGATCGCCATGGCCTATCTCTCGCCGCGGGAGCGGTTCACACCCGGAGACCGTGTCGAGGTGGACGTCCGTGGACGGTGGGGGGAAGCGGAGGTGCTGCGGCCCCCGTTCGTCGATTCGTCTCCGAAGTAGTGGGGGGGCCGGTACGGCCCGAGCGCTACTGAAGTCGCTTCGCGGCCTCGAGGATGTCCGTGATCCGCTGGCCGTTGAATTTCGCCTCCTGGACCATCTGGTTCAGGAGGGACTTGGCCTCCTCCCGGTGGCCCGAGACGACCGCGACGACCACGTACAGCCCGGAGTTCGGGATGCCCAGCTGGCGAACCGGTCCGAAGCCCGGAGCCACCACGACGTAGGCCCACTGCGTGGCTAGCTTGCCCTCACCGCAGGTTCCCGATCCGTGGGCAACGTAGTCTCCGGGGGAGAACCTCGGGCCGGCAACGTCCGGGGGATGGTCGACGACGACCTCGAAGGCCACCGGCTCGCACGAATCCTTCTCCGCGAACGACCCCAGGCGAGGGCTCCGGGCGGCGAGGTAGTAGTAGTCCGACGGTATCTGCAGCTTGGCGACGTCGATCCAGAAGGCCTCCATCCCCTGCACCGTTCCCGTGCCGCGCTCCCACGCCGCTAAGCGCGGAGAGGCGACGAAACCCTCCTGTGGGTACCGGCCCGCCGGCAGTGGCCGGGCGTCCCACTGTGTGGGAATGACGGCTCGGATGTGGCCGGCCTGCACTTCAGAGAAGGGAGAAGACGTCGCAAGGGGTTGTACGGAGAAGACGATGGGGCTCCGGACCTCACCGGCGGGCACGCGTGCACAGGCCGTCATCGCGGCTGTCAGTACCAGGGCGGCACCTCGCACGCGCATATCGCTCGAAACCGCAGTGTAGGGCGAACGGCCCACGAACGCCAGCCGGGGAGAACCAAACGGGACTGGGCCCGTCGAGCTAGAATCCGCTCAATCGAATATCGCGTCTCGAGGTGGCTCGGAACGGAGGGGCACTCCGCCCGAGCCGAAGAGGGAAGCCGGTGAGAGGCCGGCACGGTCGCGCCACTGTGACCGGGGAGCGAGCCCGAGACATGCCACTGGGGATCCGCAATGGGTCGCCCGGGAAGGTTCGGGCAAGCGCAGGCTCGTCGATCGGCGACGAGCCCCAACCGGAAGTCAGGAGACCTGCCTGGAGACGTTCGGCCGCGCTCTTCGCGCACAAAGAGAGGCCGCTCGTTCTTCGAGAGCCTCCGGCGAGAGCCGGGGGCTTTTCGTATGAAGGCGGCCGCGGACCGAAAGGAGCAGTCATGTCAGCCAACCGGATCCATCGGGGGGGCCGCGGGCGGCACTCCCGCACGCGAACGCTCTCCCGCGTTCTCCTGGGGCCGATCCTCGTGCTCGCGGGGTGCCGCGCGCCCGACGCGCCGGGAACCCCACCCGGGACGCTCGGGAGCCCCTCTTCCCCATCGCCCCGGCCTACGGCTCCCGCGATCTTCCCAATGACTCTCACCGACGACGACGGCGTGTCTCTCACGCTGAGGTCCGCTCCCGAGCGCGTCGTCACGTGGGGCCCGTCGAACACCGAGATCCTGTTCGCACTCGGGGAGGGGGAAGGGATCGTCGGCGTGTCCGGCCCGTTCGACGACCATCCCGCGGAGGCGAAGGCCATCGAGGAGATCGGCGGGCGCGGGGGAGTGGAGCCGAACGTGGAACGAGTCGTCGCGCTCGAGCCGGATCTGGTGCTGAACGGCTTCCTCGGCGGCGAGGAGTGGAAGGCTCGCCTTCGCGACCTCGGCGTCCCCGTCTTCTCGATCTACGCGAAGGACTTCGACGATGTCCTGGAGGACATCCGCACGGTTGGAATGCTGATGGGTGCGCCCGGCGTCGCCGACGCCCTGACGGGGGACATGGCCGCTCGGGAGGAGGACATCCAGGCAGCGGTGGCGGCGGAGCCCCGCGTCTCCTGCTTCTTCGAGGCGGGCTATCCGGAGCTGTACACGGTGGGACCCCAGGACTTTCCCTTCGATCTCCTCCTGAGGGCGGGATGTGACCCGGTGACCGAGGAGGCCGATGCCCCCTATCCCCTCTGGTCGATCGAGCGTCTGGTCGCGGACGATCCGGAGGTCTACATCCTGACCTCGGAGGCGGGGGCCAGCCCGATGCAGGTCGCGCAACGACCCGGCTTCGCCGGCATCGCTGCCGTGCGCGCCGGACGCGTGTATCTCATCGACTCCGACCTCGTGACGCGGCCGGGCCCGAGGGTCATCGAAGGCATGGAGCAGCTCGCGGAGTTCCTCCATCCCGACGTGACGTGATGGGAGCGTGTTGAACCCGGCACGGCGGCGTCTGCTTCCGGTGGCCCTGGTCGCGTTGCTCTCGATCGCGCTGCTGGCCGGCCTCGGATTCGGTTCCGTGGGGATCTCTCCGGGAACCACCCTTCGGCTTCTCGCGTGGAAGCTCGGCCTCGCAGAGCGGCCGGCCGGCGTGCCCGCCTCGACGGTGGTCATCCTCTTCGATCTGCGGCTTCCCCGGGTCCTGCTCGCCGCGCTCGTTGGAGCGGCGCTCGCTACCGCCGGAACCCTGTTCCAGGCGCTGTTCCGGAACCCGATGGCCGATCCGGCCATCATCGGCGTGTCCTCCGGCGCCGCGATGGGAGCCATCCTGGTCATCCTGAGCGGTGCGGGCGCGGCCTTCGGCGGGCTGGCGGTGTCGGCCGCAGCGTTCGCGGGGGCGCTCGCCACGGCGTTCCTCGTGTACCGGCTGGCCAGGCTCGGTCCCGCCGTCCACGTTGGAACCCTTCTCCTCTCCGGTATCGCGGTCGCGGCGGTGATCTCTGCGGCGATCTCGATGGTGATGGCCTTCTCCGGCCAGGAGATCCGGTCGATCTACTTCTGGCTACTCGGGGGGTTCGGCTCGAGGGGATGGGCGGCCCTGGGCGCCGCCGCGCCGTTCGTGGCCATCGGCAGCGGGGTCGCGCTCGCGGTGGCGGGAGATCTCAACCTGACCTCGCTCGGAGAGGAGCGCGCCGGCCAGCTCGGCCTCGAAGTGGAGCGCTTCAAGAGGCTCATGCTGGCAACGGGCGCGCTGCTCACGGCCGCCGCCGTGTCCGTCTCCGGGTTGATCGGCTTCGTCGGGCTCATGACGCCGCACATCCTGCGGCTGGCGACGGGGGCGGATCACCGCCGCCTCCTGCCGTCCGCGATCGTGGGGGGCGCGGCCTTCCTCGTCCTGGCCGACCTTGCGGCTCGGACGCTGGTCACCCCCGAGGAGATTCCCGTCGGAGCGGTCACCGCGCTGCTCGGCGGCCCCTTCTTCCTGTTCCTGCTTCGACGCGAGAGGAGGTCCCCGGGTGCCGGAGCCTGAGCCCGGGCTCGTGCTCGAAGGCGTCTCGGCCGGGTACGGCGCGAGGCACGTCCTGCGTGACGTGTCGGTGAGTGCTTCGCCGGGGGAGATCACCGGCCTCATCGGGCCGAACGGCTCGGGGAAGACGACGCTCATCCGGGTCGCGTCGCGGGGCCTGCGTCCCGAGCGGGGAGCCGTTCGGGTGGCCGGGAGGGACCCATTCGACCTGACCGCGAGGCGGGCCGCCCGGCTAGTCGCGGTCGTTCCGCAGGAGGTGCTCGCGACGTTCCCGTTCTCCGTGCTCGAGACCGTCCTCATGGGGCGGGCTCCCTACCTCTCTCCGTGGGGGGCCGGCCGGCCGGAGGACTGGTCTCGCGTCCGGAGCGCGATGGCGGCGGCGGGCGTTTCCCATCTCGGCGATCGAGGCGTATCCCAACTCTCCGGAGGAGAAAGGCAGCGCGTCATCCTCGCGCAGGCGCTCGCACAGGATGCCCCCGTGCTGCTGCTCGACGAGCCGACCACCCATCTGGACATTCGCCACGTCGTGAGGATCCTCACCCTCGTGCGAGGACTGGCCCGGCGCGAGGGAACCGCTGTGCTGACCATCTTTCACGACCTGAATCTGGCCTCCGTGTACTGCGATCGGATCTACGCCCTCAAGGAGGGACGGGTCGTCGCCCGTGGCACGCCGGCGACCGTCATCTCTTCCGCCACCCTGCAGGAGGTATTCGGGGTGCGGGCCGACGTCCTCCCGGGAGCCGCCGCGGGCCGGCCGGCGGTTGTGTTCGCCTCGATGCCCCGGGAGGGGTCGCTCGAGCCCGGCGCCGAGCGTGTGCACGTGATCGGCGGGGCGGGCCGGGGGGCCGAGCTAATACGTTCTCTGATGGAACGGGGCCTCGAGGTCACGACGGGGGTGCTCCACGCGACCGATACCGACGCGGCGGTCGCGGAGCGGCTGAACCTGCTCCGGATCACTGTTCCGCCGTTCTCGCAAATCGACGCGGGGAGCGCCGCCGAGTGCATCGGCATCATCCGGAAGGCTTCGGCCCTGATCGTGTGCGACGCTCCCTTCGGGCCCGGCAACGTCGAGAACCTCCGCATCGCCATTCACGCGGCCCGGGAAGGCGTCCCGACGATCCTCCTGCAGCAGGTTCCGATCGAAGAGCGAGACTTCACCGGGGGAGAGGCGACCGAGGCGTGGCGCCGGCTTGCCTCCGGCTCGGTCGTCACGCCAAGCGTTGAGGCGACGCTGGACGCGGTCGAGGCGATTCGTAGCCGCAGGGCGAGGCGCTCTGGCTAGGCGACGACTCCCATGCGCAGAGCGATCGCCACCGCCTGAGCGCGGTCGTTCGCGCCGAGCTTGTCGAAGATCCGCTCGAGATGGGTCTTCACCGTGTGGGGGGAGATCCCGAGGTCGCTCGCGACCTGCTTGGTGGTCCCGCCGTAGGCGACCTTTTGCAGGATCTCGGACTCCCGCCGTGACAGCGGAGCCTCGGGACGGCGCTCGACGTACTGCACCTCCTCGAGGAAGGCGCGCGTGAGTGTGGAGTGGATGACGGCCTTGCCCTCGAGCGCCAGCTTCGCCGCCTGCACCAGTTCGGTCGCCCCAACGTCCTTGAGCAGGTATCCGGAGATTCCCGCCCGGATCGCGTCGGCGATCGAGGCGCGGGACCCGTCGACGGTGAACAGGATGATCTTGGTGTCCGGCGAGAAAGTCCTGATCATCCTGGTTGCCTCGATACCGTTCATTCCCGGCATGCGGACGTCCATGAACACCACGTCGGGGGCCAGATGCTCCGCGGCGGTCACCGCCTCCTCGCCCGTGGCCGCCTCGCCCACCACCTCGACGTCCTCGCACATGCCGAGGGCGGAACGCAGGCCGTCTCGGGTGACCGGATGATCGTCGGCGATGAGCACCCGCATGCTCATGCCCTCGACCGTCTGGGATCCAGGGCTTCGAGTCCCGCGCGGAGCGACTCGACGGCCGCCTCCAGATCGCCGGCTGCGATATCGAGCTCCCCGAGTTCGCGCCAGCTCGCCGCGATCTGCTGGCGCGCGCCGACCTTCGAGAAGCGCGCGGCCGCATCCTCGAACGCGGCGCGGGCCTCGTCCCCCCGGTCGAGCAGCGAGAGGGCCCTGCCCTGCAGGAACAGCACGCGACCCTCCTCGAGCTCGTCCCCCTCCACGTACAGCAGGGCGCGCTCGGCGGAGGCCAGCGCGTCCTCGTGCCGGCCCTCCAGAAGCGCCAAGCGACTGCGCTCCGTGTGGACGTAGGCGAGGTCCGCCGGGGAAGAGTCCTCCTGGAGGAGGGCCTCAGCCCGGTCCAGGTGCGTCGAGGCCTCAGCCGTTCTTGGTGGATCGGCCTCGAGGCAGATGAACGCGTACGCGTTGTGCAACCGGGCGACCCTGCGCTGGTCGTCCACCTGCTCGAGAAGGAGCCGGGCCTGGGTCGCGAGCTGGAGCGCCTCGCTCCAACGCTTGCTCTCGGCCAGCACACGGCTCGCGGCCCAGTATGTT